>CAZHHH010000035.1:1653-21581 GCA_964532085.1 uncultured Marinilabiliaceae bacterium | reverse complement strand
GAGAATTTGGATAAAAAAATGAATTAATTTTTTTTAGAATATATGAAAACGAGGCGTACAAAAAGGTGTGTCTCGTTTTTTTGTTTTACCGCAAAGACTCCAAGGTCGCAGAGAATTTTATAAGTAATTTATAACAACTTGAACAAACATCTGTGTAAACCTGAGGAAATCTGTAGGAAAAAATTAGTTGCCCACAGATTTCGCAGATACTCGCAGATTTTAAATGTACAATTAGAAATTTTCAATAAGAAATGGGCAATACTAAATTAACAATGTGATGTTTTATAGTTAGGTGCCACACCTACGGTGCTCTATTCAAAACGTATATCCACATTTCTACAAAGATATCACGCCTACGGCGTTAATGTTGTAAACTCTTTGCGCGCGCTGTCTTTGTGGTCAGTGTGGTTCGGCAGGCTCACCAACCAAACTTGTCGAACTGCGGGAAAAAAATCTGCGTAAATCCGTGAGTTCTGTGGGAAAAAAATATTTTCTTCAAATCTCACAGCCTCATTTTAGTATAGGCTACATTCCCTGCGAGAAACATTAGCACTCATTGAAAATTGAACATTGTACATTTCTAATTAAAACAGCTTTCTTATTTATAATAAAAATAAAAAACACCATTTTATATCAAATAGATATAGAATAAATACTTTATTAATAAATAAATAGTTATTTTCACAAACTTTAAAAAAACATTAATTAATAAATTATATAAATTAACAATGAGTCAAAATAACTGTACCAAAGAAATCAAGTTTTTCAGTGGTGAGACTGTTCCAGTAGAGCAACATAAGGTTAGGATAGTACAAAAGCTCTACCTAAAACCAATTGAAGAGAGAATCGAAGCAATCTCTAAAGGAGGTTACAATACATTTTTATTAGACACCAAAGATGTCTTTTTAGATATGCTAACCGACAGCGGAACTAACGCAATGAGTGATAACCAACTAGCCTCAATGCACCATGCAGATGACGCTTATGCTGGTTCACAGAGCTTTGTTAGAATGCAGAAAGCTATTGAAGATGTATTTGGTAAAAAACACATTTTACCAGTTCATCAAGGAAGAGCAGCTGAAAATGTAATAGGAAAAACCTACGTAAAAGAAGGTGACATTATTCCAATGAACTACCACTTTACCACTACAAAAGCACACTTTGAAATTAATGGTGGAGTTATTGAAGAGATATTTACCGAAGAGGCACTTAAAATAACAAGTGACCATCCGTTTAAAGGAAATATTGATGTTGATAAACTAAAAGGGTTAATTGACAAGCACGGAGCTGATAAAATTCCATTTATCCGTTTTGAAGCATCAACAAACCTAATTGGTGGACAGCCTTTCTCAATTAAAAATATGAGAGATGTTAAAGCTGTTGCAGACAAACACAAGATTAAAATTGTGATGGATGCCAGTTTAATTGGTGAAAATGCTTGGTTTATCAAACAGCGTGAAGAGGAGTTTAAAAACAGTACAATTACAGAGATATTACACGAAATGTGTGGTATTTGTGATATTGTTTACTTCTCAAGTCGTAAAGTTAGTTCTTCACGTGGTGGAGCAATTTGCACCAACAACGAAGATTTATTTTTAGAAATGCGTGAATTAATACCATTATATGAAGGATTTTTAACCTATGGTGGTATGTCAGTACGTGAAATTGAAGCTTTAGCTGTTGGACTTTATGAAACTACAGATGAGACAGTTATATCTCAGTCGCCAGGCTTTATTGAATACACAGTTAAAGAGTTATCAAAACTTGGAATACCAGTAATCACACCAGCAGGCGCACTTGGAGCTCACGTTGATGCAATGACATTCTTGCCACACATACCACAGAAAGAATATCCTGCAGGTGCATTAGCGGCTGCATTGTATATTGTATCTGGCTGTAGAGGTATGGAACGTGGTACTATTTCAAGTGTTAGATTAGAAAATGGGGAAGACCTCTTAGCTGATGTTGAGTTACTTAGGTTAGCTTTTCCACGAAGAGTATTTACACTTTCACAAACAAAATTCTTAATTGACAGACTAAATTGGTTATATCATAATCGTAATTTAGTGGGTGGATTAAGATTTGTTGAAGAACCAACAGTTTTAAGATTCTTTATGGGTAAACTTCAACCAACAAGTGATTGGCCAACAAAACTAATGAATAAATTTAAAGAAGATTTTGGCGATAGCTTATAATCTTTTTCTATAATAAAATTTTAAAATCCTGAATATTTCGATGTTCAGGATTTTTTTTTAATATTGCCCACAGATTCCGCAAATTTTCACAGATTTAATATAACTTTTAGATGGCACACCTACGGCGTTCAATTCAATTCGTATATTTACATTTCTACAAAAATATCACGCCTACAACTTTAATGAACCCCAATCCCTAACCTCTAATCTCTAATCCCTAACAACTTATTATAACAGCATTAATATTTCCTAATATTTGTAAAAAATAATATTTTTCCTGGATAAAAAATCACATTAAACAGCGTTGAATTATCCATTATTCATTGACATTTGTATATCCCTAATTGATAATTGTACATTTCTCATTGACAATTAATATTGATTCATCAAACTATTAGAACAAAAATATAATATAAATGTTACTAGTAGAAGAATTAAATAAAAAATTCAAATTTATTTAGACTTGATAAAAATTATAAAAAACACTATATTTGCAGACATTTATCTCTTGAATAATTAAATATTAAAATATAACACAAAAAAATCAATTTAATATGTCAACATTTGATATTATTATGCCCAAACTAGGTGAGAGCGTTGAAGAAGCAACAATCACCAAATGGTTTATAAAACCAGGCGACAAAGTTGAAGAAGATCAATCATTGTTAGAGATTGCAACTGACAAGGTTGACTCTGAAATTCCATCACCAGTTGAAGGTGTAGTGGTTGAGGTCAAATATGAAGAAGATGCCGTAGTAGCGGTTGGAGAAGTCATTGCAGTAATCTCATTAGATGGAGAAGCAGTGGTTGACACATCATCTTCAAAACCAGAAGCTACACCTGAAAAGGTAGAAGAATCAGCATCAGAAACTCCAGCTTCCGCATCAACTGATTATAGTCAGTCTGATAAATTTTACTCACCACTTGTTAAAAGCATAGCCAAAGAAGAGAACATCTCTTTAGAAGAGTTGGATACAATTGCTGGCTCAGGCAAAGATGGTCGAGTAACTAAAGATGATGTTTTATCATACATCTCTAACAGAGGTTCAAAACCAGCTTCAGCAGCACCTGCATCACAACCAGCAGCTGCACCATCTCGTCCAGAAATTAAGCAACCAACAGTAGTTGCCAACGAAGGAGAAGAGATTGTAGAGATGGATAGAATCCGTAAACTAATCGCCGATAGCATGGTGATGTCAAAACAAGTGTCACCACACGTTACAAGTATTGTAGAAGCTGACGTTACTAATTTAGTTATTTGGAGAAATAAGGTAAAAGATGATTTCCAGAAAAAATATGGAACAAGAATTACCTTTATGCCTCTATTTGTTCAGGCAACAGCAAAAGCATTACGCGACTTTCCAGGTATAAACGTTTCTGTAGATGGAACAAACATAATATACAGAAAAGATGTAAATGTAGGAATGGCAGTTGCATTACCATCAGGTAATTTAATTGTACCAGTAATCAAAAATGCTGATCAGAAGAATTTGGTAGGACTTGCAAATGATGTAAATAGTTTAGCATCTAAAGCACGTGAAAATAAACTATCACCAGATGATATTAGAGGCGGTACATTTACAATAACCAACTTTGGTTCATTCCAAAATGCAATTGGAACACCAATAATCAATCAGCCAGAAGTAGCAATTTTAGCAACAGGAACCATTGAGAAAAAGCCAGCAGTAATTGAAACCCCAACAGGTGATGTTATTGCCATACGTCATAAAATGTATTTATCACTATCCTATGACCATAGAGTAGTTGATGGAGCATTAGGAGGATTCTTTTTAAGAAGAATTGCTGATTACTTAGAACAGTGGGATATTGAAACTGAAATTTAATTCACTTTATAAGCAATCACTTATCAACAAAAGTGTTTTATGTTTAACAGTGGTTATCACCACAAAATTAAAAATTCATGAAAAGTAACGTACCAACAATTCATTCAATAAAGAAAACAGATAAAGAGACGCTTCATAGATGGTACTACCTATTATACTTAGGTAGAAGTTTAGATGAGCGTGCACCAAATTATTTAAAACAAGCCATAGGTTGGTCATATCACGCACCAGCCGCTGGTCATGACGGTATTCAATTAGCTATTGGTCAAGTTTTTAGAAAAAACAAAGACCATATGTTTCCATACTACCGTGACCTGCAAACGGTTGTTTCAGCTGGATTAACAGCTGAAGAGGTAATTTTTAATGGTATATCACGTGATGCAGACGTAGCAGGCGGTGGTCGTCATATGTCAAATCACTTTGCAAAACCAGCTTGGAATATTCATAATGTAAGTAGTTCAACCGGAAACCATACGCTACATGCTACAGGACTCGGAAGAGCACTAAAAACATATGAAGAGAAGGATGCTGTTGTAATAAGTAGTCAGGGTGAGAGTTCTGTATCAGAAGGATATGTTTATGAAGCAATCAACGGAGCTTCTAACGAAGAACTACCAGTTGTATTTGTATTTCAAGACAATGGGTATGGAATTTCTGTGCCAAAAGAAGACCAAACAGCAAATAGGAAAGTAGCTAAGAACTTTGAAGGTTTTAAAAACTTAAGAATACTTTACTGTAATGGAAAAGATGTATTCGATTCGATGAATACTATGATAGAAGCAGTAGAGTGGTCTAAAAAAGAACAAAAACCAGTCTTAGTACACGCAAACTGCGTTAGAATTGGTTCACATAGTAATAGCGACCGTCACGAACTTTATAGAGATGACAATGAGCTTAACTATGTAAAAGAGTACGACCCATTAGCAAAATATCGTCGTATGCTATTACGATATGATAGAGCTACAGAAGAGGAGTTAAATGAGATAGAAGAGAAAGTAAAAGAAGAAGTGAGAGCAGCTCATAAAACAGCATTAGCATCACCACTTCCAACTCCAGAATCTATTCACGAGTTTGTAATACCAGAACCATATGTTTCAGAAAAATATCCCGAAGGTCTTCATAATTACGAAGGAGAAAAGAAAAGATTAATTGATGGATTAAACGAAACATTAAAAGCAGAGTTTAGACACAATCCTGATACCTATATTTGGGGACAAGATATTGCCAACAAAGACAAAGGCGGTATATTCAACGTTACTATGGGTATGCAGCAAGAATTTGGTAAAAAGCGAGTATTTAACGCACCAATTGCAGAAGACTTTATAATGGGAACAGCCAATGGTATGTCGCGTTATAACAAAGATATCCGCATAGTAGTTGAAGGAGCAGAGTTTGCCGATTATTTCTGGCCTGCAATGGAGCAATATGTTGAGACAACTCACGAATATTGGAGAACAAAAGGACAATATTCACCAAATATTGTAATTAGATTAGCATCAGGTGGTTATATTGGTGGTGGACTATATCACTCACAAACTACAGAGGGTGCTTTAGCTACATTTCCGGGTGTTAGAGTAGTTTATCCATCATTTGCAGACGATGCAGCTGGACTGTTAAGAACAGCAATGAGAAGTGAAGGATTGACACTATTCTTAGAGCCAAAAGCACTTTACAATGCACCAAAAGCAGCTACATCAGTACCAGACGACTTTGAAGTACCATTTGGTAAGGCACGCATAAGACGTGAGGGAAGTGACTTAACAATGATTACATACGGTAACACAACACATTTCTGCCTCGAAGCAGCTGAGAAATTAGCTGAAGAAGGAGTAGATGTTGAAGTGTTAGACTTAAGATCATTATCTCCATTAGATGAAGAATCAATTCTAAAATCAATCAAAAAAACATCAAGAGCATTAGTAGTGCACGAAGATAAAGTATTTGGTGGATTTGGTGGGGAAGTAGCTTCAACCATCGCTGATTTAGGTTTTAAATATCTTGATGCACCAATAAGACGTGTAGGCTCAGAGTTTACACCAGTTGGATTCAGCCCTGTGTTAGAAAAAGCTGTATTACCAAATACAGATAAAATAATAAAAGCTGCAAGAGAGGTATTAGAATTTTAAAAGAGACAATATTATAATAATATGAAGAAAATAGGAGTATTTTATAGCTTTCGTTCGATAAAAACACGACAGCAAGTCAAAAAAATTATAAAACAGATAGGCACAAAAAAGTGTGAAGAGGTTGATGTAGATATAGCAACATTAGAAGATTTCAATAAATTTGATAATTATATATTTGCAGTACCAACCTGGTTTGATGGTGAATTACCTACCTATTGGGATGAATTTATTCCAACATTTGAGGAAGAGAATCTATCAAATAAAAAATTCGCTCTTTTTGGTGGTGGAGATCAAAAGAACTATCCAGAAAACTTTATTGATGGAGTAGGTATTATGGCAGAATTTGTCGAGGAGAGAAAAGGCAAAGTCGTAGGACACACATCAACAAAAGGCTATACTTTTGAGTATTCAAGAGCGCAAAGAGGTAATAAATTTACAGGTCTAGCACTTGATATTGAAAATCAAGCTGCACTTACAGATGAACGCATAGAAAAATGGTGCGAACAGATTGTAAAAGAGTTTGAAGGAAAATAAGATAAATCTAAATTATAAAATAGGCTATCATAAATGGTAGCCTATTTTTTTATCTTTACAACTCTACTTAACATAATTAATGCGATTTAACTGAATAATAAACTATCAACACCATAATAGGATAGTAATAAAGAAAAATTCAATTTATTATAATAAACTACTTCTGTTCAATTAAAAGTTTTAGATTCTTCGATTCACTCAGAAACGAAGTTTAGCGTAGCCAATGACATTGTGTTTTATAGGATTCTGATTGTCATTTCATTGTGTCTCGCCTTTAGTGATGGCATTGAATATGAAAAATCAGATAAATATCAAGATATTATCTGGTTCTAAGTGCCCCCAATGCGAAACTTAAGAGAAATGAAGTTCAGCACACTAAATCTCAACTGCGACACGACTGTGCAGATACAAAGTTTTCAGTACCTGTGAGCATATATAACTATAGTTATTATAAAATGTATCTCAGTACCATAGCGTATCAATGCGATAAGAGCAACGTAAATATAACATCAACTAATAAATAACTATCAAAACAGCAGCTTTGCGAGATTCTTTATCATCAAATAGCCAACACTAAAATACTCTTTTTACCATAGGAGCGAGGTGAAGCATCCTCTATTTCACTAAAACATATGTAAACATCACTATAATAGCAAAAAACAAATATACAAAGGCTTTAAATAGGCATGCTACTATTCACTAAGTCAGCGAATTAGCAAGATTATATAAATGAACACTTCAATAAACCCACGCTTTTTCATGCATAAATATACACAAGGCAACAAAACACTCTTTAACCAGCATATAAACATCACACAATCAGAAAGATAACACACTTAGCTAAATATTAAGTTTAAGCATTTTAATACATCGTGACAAACAGCCTGTTACGATTATACAAAACAATGGAAAATACATTTAATCCGATAAGGGTAAAAATTATTTATTGAATACAAATAACCTAATTGTCTAATATAGAATAAACTAACCTCCCTTATATAAAGTAATAAGATAGGTAATTACAAAATAACAAAGAAAAATTTACAAAACAGAACTAAATCTTTGCTTTTGTAACATATTATTATTACATTTGTAACATAACCATACTGTATATATCTGTAACTTAAATAAACCACAATGAAAAACACATTAGAACAAATAATGGAGCACTACAACCATACCGCATCAGAATTTGCCGAAAATGTAGGAATTCAAAGATCAAGTATCAGCCATTTTTTATCTGGTAGAAATAACCCAAGTTTAGATGTAATTAGAAAAATACTGACAGCCTACCCAGATATTAACTCAGATTGGCTTATATTAGGCGAAGGAGATATGCTTTTAACCCCCTTAAATAACAAAACTGAGGTTTTAAGCACAAGTAAGAGTGAAGTAACACAAGTAGCAGAACCATCACCGCAACAACCACATCTATTCGACCAAATGGTAAAAGAAGAACCTCAAGCTCCTTACTACACACAAAAAGAATTGATTGCTAAAAAAGAAGCAGAGGAAAATGCTATTAATAGAGTGTATAAATCACAAAATAATGATATAGAAAGAGTTATAATCTTTTATACCGATGGGACATTTAAAGAATATAAATCACAAAAATCAACATAAACAGAGAAAATAGATTAATAGATATAAAATGACTATATTTGCAAAGAAAACAAGAGTTTACATTTGTAAATACAGTTAAGCACAATGAAAAAACGACAAGAAAAATTTCGTATAGTAGCAAATCAACGTCAAAATTATGAATACGTTGTATTAACACTACAATCTAGCACAACTATTCCATACATTCAACCAGGACAGTTTGCAGAAGTAATCGCACCACATAACGACGCCTATCTCCGTCGTCCATTTTCCATTCACGATGTAGATTATGAGAACAATCAAATAAAACTACTAATACAAGAAATAGGAAAAGGCACAAGAGCACTAGCTGCTATCGAAGAAGGTCAAGAAGTCGATATGCTATATCCATTAGGAAAAGGATACAAACTACCACCAAATGAAAAAGTCTTATTAATAGGTGGCGGTTGTGGGGTAGCACCTTTATTACATCTTGGGCGTTATTTAAAAGAAAACAATATAACCCCTGTATTCTTAATCGGAACAAGAAGTTCAGACTATCTAATTCGTTTAGACGAATATCATAAACTAGGAGAAGTTTATATAACCACCGAAGACGGTAGTGAAGGTCACAAAGGATACGTAACAGACCATCCAGTTATGCAAGATTCAAACCCACAATTTTCACAAATATACACCTGCGGGCCAGACATAATGATGCGCGCAGTAGCTAGTTACGCAAACAAACACAACATCCCTTGCCAAGTATCATTAGAAAACCATATGGCCTGCGGTATAGGCGCTTGTTTATGCTGCGTAACAACAACAATAGAAGGGCATAAATGCACCTGTACAGACGGACCAGTATTTGATTCAAAATATTTGCAATGGTAAATTTAAAAGTAAACATAGGAGAACTGCAGCTACAAAATCCAGTAATGACCGCTTCTGGCACATTTGGATATGGCGAAGAATACACCGATTTTTTAGAAATTAACCAATTAGGTGGAATAGTTGTAAAAGGAACCACTCTACATCATAGGGAAGGAAATCCTTATCCACGAATGGCAGAAACCCCAAAAGGAATGCTTAATGCGGTTGGGTTACAAAACGTTGGAGTAGATAAATTCATAACAGACATTTATCCACGTATTAAAGATTACAAAACCAATGTTTTAGTAAACGTAAACGGCTCAACAGTAGAGGAGTATATCGAAGTAGCTCAACGAATAAATGAACTAGATTCCATACCAGGAATTGAATTAAACATCTCTTGCCCCAACGTAAAAGAAGGCGGAATGGCATTTGGAGTTAGCTGTCCATCTGCAATAGCCGTTACAAAAGCAGTGCGAGAGGTATATAATAAACACCTGATGGTCAAACTATCACCAAACGTAACAGATATAGTTGAAATAGCCCAAGGCGTTGAAAGTGCAGGGGCAGACTCAATATCACTAATCAACACCCTTTTAGGAATGGCTATAAACGTCAAAACACGCCGTCCTGAGCTCTCAACCATAACAGGAGGATTATCCGGTCCGGCTGTTAAACCAGTCGCCTTACGTATGGTGTGGCAAGTAGCACAAGCAGTAAAAGTACCGGTAGTTGGTATGGGGGGAATAAGTAACGCAGAAGATGCAATAGAATTTATGTTAGCTGGCGCTTCAGCTATACAAGTTGGTACAGCTAATTTTATTCATCCTTCAATTACAATCGATATTATAGAAGGAATAAAACAATATATGTTACAAAATAAGATAACTGATATAAACGATTTAATCGGAGGAATGATAACCGACTAATTAACCAGTCTTTTCAACCATTTCGCGATTAACAGCATTGATTAATGGCCTAAAATAACTCCTTATTATAGGCCATTTTTCATTATAACGCTCTAAAGCCAAAGTAACACGCGACTGATTCTTACGCAACCAATCAGTAATAGCAGGAGCCGACACGGGTGGATTAAGCAATGCACCAACAGCAGCACCAGTTGCCTCTTCACCATCATTTACCAACTCCTCTGCAGCAGCTTCGACAGAATCTAACCACAACTCAACACGCTCCATTCGACTCAATGGTTTATCACTCTCAATAACATCATTAACCACAGCTTTAGATTCAACCTTTGGAGCAGATTTAACATCATCATCGACAATAAAAGAAGCCAAAACAGGCCAATTTTCATCATTAGAGTAAAGCATCGAAGCAAATCGTCCAGCCTCTAAAACAAGCTGTTTTGAGAGAGAAAAGTCGCCAATAGATTTTATCTTACTTAGTAAATCATTATCAACTATCCATTCTCCAACAGGCTGAGTAGGTAGTTCTTTTAATAGGTCGATAGTCCAATCTTTAAACCAACTGTTTTCAAGACTCAGCTCATTATTTACATTCTCAACAATCTTTTTGGTTACTTTTGTAAACTCCGATTGTTTCTTTAAATTTATACTAAAAGAGTTATATAGATAAGTAATAAACTTAGATAGAAACTTCCCAATAATCATTTTTTGGTTAGAATCTAGTAGTTTACTGTTACTATTTATACCAAAATTACTTAAATCATCTCTGAAGAATAGATAATATAGCTCTATTAAACCACTGTTTACGTTTGTAATAATTATGTTTAAAACTAAATGTTCATATTCACTAAAAAGTGTAGGCGAGTAGGACTTATCAGATTGCTCAAAAGGTAATTCGCTATTATGAAGCCATTTATATTCAATATTATTACCTTTAGGCATAAGCTGATTAATAGAAGCATTCATACTTAATGTTCTATTTTTATAAGAAGTTCCACTCTTAATCAACTCATTTCCCTCAATTATTTCATCATCATTATCCGATTGGTACAATAAAACAAGTCTATCTAGACCCGGAAATAGGGTAGATATAAAGTCAAAAACTTGATTATGAATAGATTTAACGTTCATTATGCTAGCTTATTTATACTCAAATTTACAATTAAGTATTAAATTAAGCAAATAATTAAGCAAATTTTGTGTGTTCAGAGGGAAATAGTCAGCACATTGCATCTTGTTACAGCTGTAAACTGCACAGTATTTTAGATAAGTAAAAAGACAGTTTGATTAAATAAAAACCATAAAAATTGAGAAAAACAGCATATAAGCATTAAATTTGCCATATAAACAGTATAAACAAACGATTTACAACAAAATCGATATTCATACAGATATGAAGAACATTTTTAAATACTTGATTGTAGGGCTCTTAATTTTGTTAAATAGCAATAACTACATAAAATCACAAATACCTTATGATTCAGAAATATCAATTCTGACCTGTTCATCAGGCGAAGAACTTTACAGTCTATTTGGTCACACCGCAATTAGAGTAAAAAACGAATCTCAAAATATAGATTATGTATTCAACTACGGCACATTTAATTTTAACACACCCAACTTCTACTTAAAATTTATGCGTGGTCAACTTGATTACATTCTTTCAGTAACAACTTTTGAAAGATTTATATATGAATACAAATACGATCAGCGTTCAGTAATTGAACAGAAAATAGATACGGACGAAAAACAGCGTAAACAAATCATAGACGCATTAATAACAAACTCATTACCCGAAAATAAAGCTTATCGTTACCATTTCTTTTACGACAACTGTGCCACACGTGTTAGAGATATTATTGATGATAACCTCGATATAGAGATAACATTTAACCAATTACCTGACAGTTTAAAAAACTTCACATACCGTGATGCAATTGGAATCTATCTTCATAACAAAGATTGGACAAAATTTGGGCTAGACCTTATCTTAGGTCAGCCAACCGACGACAAACTAGATGAGCAAACCATACAATTTTTACCAGACTTTCTACTAAATCAATTTGAAACAGCAACAGTAAACGACAACACAACAATTATATCTGAAACAGAAAGTCTATTGCAGTTCTCCAAAACAACCCAACCAAACAAAATAAAACCCATACAGATAATGCTACTCATCCTAATAATAATAGTAGCAGCAACATATTATGAACAAAAACAGAAAAAAGAACTTAAAATAATCAACTTTTTATTATTACTTCCACCAGTAATAATCAGCTTTTTAATAATTTTTCTATGGTTTTTTACATCTCACAGCGTAACCGGACCAAACTGGCACATACTATGGGCCAATCCATTTCTCATTATATATTTAATCCCATCCATTCAAAAATATAAAACAGGCAGATATATAATGGTAATCTTATTCTTGCTAATATTAACTTTACCGATAACAAACATATTTATAAAACAAGAAATATCTTACATACTACTCCCATATTGGCTATCAATGGCAATACGTATGTTTCCAATAACATATAAAAAGATAAAAAACAGTTGAAAAACCACCAACTTTAAATATATTTGTACAACAGATATAAAAATATGAAATCAACATATAAAATAATATTCGGACTAATAATAGGAGGCATAATATCATACCTATTAGGCCCATCCATACAAACATTTGGAACAGAATTCACTCCAGAAATTCCAAAACAGACATCATATTACTATACCAACCAATGTTATAATACCGACAACTATCAAACGGTAGATAGAAACATAAAACGTTTTATGAGACAATGGGAATTAACAGGTGCCTCACTCGCCATATCAAAAAATGGCGAACAAATTTACACAAAAGGCTATGGTTGGGCAGATAAAGAAAACCAAATAGAAGCCGAACCATACCACTTATTCCGCATTGCTAGTATATCAAAACTTATAACCGCAATAGGTGTAATGAAATTAGTAGACCAAGAAAAATTAAAACTTGAAGACAAAGCCTTTGGACCCAATGGAATATTAAATAAAGAACCATACCTAAGCTATATAGACAATCGAGTTGAAGAGATAACAGTAGAACAACTACTCACACACACCGCTGGATGGACAACACATTGGGGCGATCCGCTATTTATTCCGCACAGCATATCATCACAAACAAAAAAGGAGTTACCATTATCACAAGAAGACATAATAGAGTTTATGTTACAAAAACGCCTACACTTTAAGCCTGGAACAGCTTCATATTACTCAAACTTAGGATATGTAATATTAGAAAAAATAATAGAAACCATAACAGAAGAAAATTACGAAGAGTATATAAAATCAGAAATACTTTACCCATTGGAAATATACGATATGACGATAGGTAGAAGCTTTGAGCACGAAAAACTACAATTAGAAGTAAAATATTATGAACCTATAGATAGCGAACCAAAACTACAATTCAATAGTTTTAATCTCTACAACAGAGAGTCTTATGGTGGAAATGACATACAAACATTAGGAGGAGCAGGTGGTTGGGTAGCGTCTTCTACAGATCTACTAAAACTATTAAATGCCTTAGACTATGAAAATAGCGATCAATTGATTTTATCAAAAAACTCATTACTAAAAATGACACAAATGTCTCCTGAAGGTTTCCAACCAATTGGATGGCGAGAAATAACTACAAACACTTGGTACAGAACAGGAACTTTAGCCGGCACATCAGCTATAATGACACGTTTAAATAATGGATATTCATTTGTATTAATATTTAATTCAAGCACTTGGAAAGGTTCAGCATTATCAACTTACGTACTAAAAATGTTTAATACAACTATTAGACAACTTGAAAGAAATGAATTTGCTAAATCTTAAAAGCAAATGCTTAATAAATCTCATAAAAATATTGTCAACAACCATAATATTGGAAAGAAAATTATTTTAATCAGATAAAATAATTATTCTACAATTAATTAATGTTATTAAAATCCTACAGAACGTCTGTAGGTTTCCCAATACGGAGCAAAAAACAGCATAAATATGTGTGTTTTATTAGAACAGTTCAAAATATTGTTATTAGTACAACCCGCTACGGGGTTGGTGTTAAGAGATTATTAACCCCACAATAAATTATGGGGTTAATAACATACAACACCATTCGGTGTTGATAAGCATAACGTCTTATTATTATTAGTATAGTTCAATTTTTCATATTAAAATTCACCCCCTCGCCAGAGGCGAGGCGAGGCGAATGGGGTAAAATATGAATAACCCCGTAATTCATTGCGGGGTTGATAATCCAATGAAAACCATCCCAAAATGGGTTGAATGTGACACATCAGATATATCAAGATGTTCATTTGTTCAAGAGTTCTATATTATTCTAGACAATATTAAAACTGTATAAAACGTCTGTAAACAGACTAAACTTAATTATCAAAGTTTTTTATAATAACTATATAAAACTCACTTATTATAAACATCCCTTATTTGTCTTATAATTTATATTATGTTAAGTAGTGCAAATATATAATAAGGGAATGTTTTTACACATCCCCTTATCATTATATTTTATACTATTCTAATTCTTTCAACTTTTCAGTAACCTCTTCATATTTATCACTCATCTCAAAACGATAATAAAGATTCTTTAATGTTTCAAGAACCATAGGATTCTCAGAATCAATCTCATTAGCACGCTCTATATACGGCAGAGATTTCCTAAAAGTCTCTTGAGCAGCGTCTCTAGCAATTTCAAACTTCTTATTATCCATAATATCATTAGCAGCATTCATCTCCTCAGCAGCTCTATTATAATAAATTACACCAATATTAAGAATTGGATCAAAGAAATCATCCTTCAGTTCAATAGCCTTTTCATAATTCTCAAGAGCAGCATCATAATCTTTATTCATATCATACATAACACCCCTTGCATTATAAAAGCTATGATTAGTAGGATCATTTTCAATTGCAGCATTTAGATAGACCAAAGCCTCTTCATTTTTAGAAGCTTTTAAATAATAATTAATCAAAGTAGTTAAAATTCTATCATCACTTGGATACTTTTCAAAACCATTTTTCAGATTTTCTTCAATTTTAACAGAATCATTAACCTCTGTATAAACCTCATTTAAAAGTAAATAAACATCACCCTCACCATAACTTAATTCAGCAGCCTCTAAAAAATATTTTTCTGCCAAATCCCATTGTGAAGACCTAGTTGCAGCCAATCCGCTATAATAGATAAATACAGAGTCAGCAGGCAAATTATCTTCCTTATAAATAGATAACTTATTGATATTTATAACATTTTGGAAAGCTTTTAGCGCAGTTTCGAAATCATCATTATTAAAAGCCTCAATACCCATATTTTGCATTTCAGGCATAAAGAATGTTAAAGCAATTTTAATATCTTTCTTAAACTTACCAATTTGCTTCCCTTTTGCATTACCCTTAGCATCAAGCTCAGCAGATTTCATAAACAAGTCAGAAGCATTCATCAGTAGATCTGTCTTCGATTTATCCGCTTCATACTTTGCCATAGCAACACGTGCACCAATCAAATAAGTTTTTGGCCAAGCCTCTGTCTTTGGATGAACAATCGCCGCGTCAATTCTTGTTTGAGCACCATCTAAATCTCCATTTTCGATAAGCGCTTCAGCAGCCATAACTTTACCTTTTTGAGCAAAAATCACGACACTTGACATCAACAACATAGTTGATAGTAAAATAATTCTTTTCATCATCATTCAATTTTATTATTTAGTGGATTGAATTCAATCATCTTAAATCCAATCCACTTATAGAAATTTATTTTATAAAACTTTAATTACTCTTCACTTACATTTTCTTCGATATCGTCATCTGCAATATTCTCATCATCAGAAGACTCATCTTCAATCACTTCAACATCAACATCCTCAATATCTACATCTTCACCATCCTCCTCAGTAGAGAAATCTTCTTCTAAACGTTCTGCAAGAACTTTTGTTACAGAAGCAATGTCATCATTTTCTCTCAAATTAATAACCCTCACCCCTTGCGTAGCTCGTCCCATAGTTCTTAAATCAGAAACAGCTAATCTGATAGTAATTCCAGATTTATTAATAATCATCAAATCATTATCATCATCAACATTCTTGATAGTAATCATATCACCAGTTTTTTCGGTAATTCTCATACTCATCACCCCTTTTCCACCTCTATTTGTGATTCGATAACTATCAATAGACGAACGTTTTCCATATCCTTTTTCAGAAACGACTAATATATCATCTTCAAAATCCTTTACACAAATCATACCAACCACTTCATCACTGTCATCTCTTAAAGTAACTCCTTTAACTCCTTGTCCAGTTCGGCCGATATTTCTAACCTTAGACTCATTAAATCTAATAGCCCTACCCGATCTTGTACCGATTAGAATATCATTTTTTCCATTAGTCAATCTCACATCAATCAACTCATCCCCCTCACGTATAGTAATCGCAATCACACCATTTTGTCTAGGTCTAGAATACTCCTCTAAAAGAGTTTTCTTAATCATACCTTTCTTAGTACCCATAACAATATAGTGCGAATTGATAAACTCAGTATCCTCTGTCAATCTCTTCACTCGAATCAACGCTTTAACAGCATCATCAGCTTCGATATTAAGTAAATTCTGAATAGCTCTACCCCTTGTGTTACGAGCACCTTCAGGAATTTCATATACTTTTAGCCAGAAACATTTACCATTTTTAGTAAAGAATAGTAAAGTGTGATGCATAGATGCAGGATAAATATGCTCAATAAAATCCTCATCCCTCATACCAGCTCCTTTTGAGCCAACACCACCCCTACTTTGTGTCTTAAATTCAGCAAGTGGAGTACGTTTTATATATCCTAAATGAGAGACAGTAATAATCATCTCCTCATCAGCATAAAAATCTTCAGGATTAAACTCTTCTGATGAATACTGAATATCAGTACGTCTCTCATCAAAATATTTTGTTTTAATCTCATTAAGTTCATCCTTAATAATCTCCATTCTAAGCTCAAAACTGGCTAAAATATTCTTTAACCTTTCAATCTCACTCATCACCTCTTCATACTCAGCCCTTAGCTTATCTTGCTCAAGACCAGTTAATTGACGAAGTCTCATCTCTACAATGGCACGAGCTTGAATTTCAGAAAGTTCAAATCTTTCAATCAAATTCTCCCTCGCCTCTTCAGGATTAGCTGCAGCTCTAATAATTTTGATAACTTCATCAATATTATCACTTGCAATAATCAATCCCTCAAGAATGTGTGCACGTTTTTCAGCTTGGTCAAGTTCAAACTCAGTACGTCTAGTTACAACCTCGTGTCTATGCTCTACAAAGTTAACAATCAAATCCTTAAGATTAAGCATTTGAGGTCTTCCTTTAACTAAAGCAATGTTATTAACACTAAATGAAGATTGTAAAGCAGTATTCTTAAACAAATGATTTAGGACCACATTAGCAATTGCATCTCTCTTTAAGTCAATAACAATGCGCATTCCATCTCTATCCGACTCATCATTCACATTCGAGATACCATCAATCTTTTTATCATTAACAAGATCAGCTATCTTAATAATAAGTTCAGCCTTATTTACCAAATACGGTATCTCTGTTATAATAATTTTCTCTCTTCCCGAGGCATCAGTTTCAATTTCAGTTTTTGCCCTGATAACAACCCTACCTCTACCTGTATGATAAGCATCCTTAACTCCCTGATATCCATATATTGTACCACCAGTCGGGAAATCTGGAGCTTTAATAATTTCAATCAGCTCGTCAATTTCCACATCATTATTATCTATATATGCATTAATTGCATCAATAGTATCAGGTAAATTATGCGGAGCCATATTAGTAGCCATTCCCACCGCAATTCCAGACGCCCCATTAATAAGCAACATTGGAACTCTAGTAGGTAAAACAGTAGGCTCTTTTAGTGAATCATCAAAGTTTAGTTGAAAATCCACAGTATTTTTATCAATATCCCTTAAAGTTTCCTCCGAAAGTCTATTTAATCTAGCCTCTGTATAACGCATTGCAGCTGGACTATCACCATCAACCGAACCATAGTTACCCTGACCATCGATTAATGGATATCGCATAGACCACTCTTGTGCCATACGAACCATAGCGTGATACACAGACGAGTCACCGTGTGGGTGATACTTACCCAAGACCTCTCCCACAATACGGGCAGATTTTTTATGAGGTCTATTTGATGGAACAGGCAACTCATTCATTCCATAAAGCACTCGTCGATGAACAGGCTTTAAACCATCCCGAACATCTGGAAGAGCACGTGAGACAATGACAGACATCGAATAGTCGATGTAAGCTGACTTCATCTCCTCTTCAATATTTATCTTAATAATCTTTTCTCCTTCAGTCATTTATCTTTAAATTTTAGTTTATTCTTCTATTATTATAAATAATCTATTTATCACTTTAAAAAACTCCACTAAATTAATCATTTTTAAAACATTTATAAAATATGTAAGGCTTGTTTTTATTAACAATTGATAAGAATGTGATATTTATATTAAAAGTGTTATTTTTGTAATTAATTTCTAACCTTAAATTGATAAAATCATCAATAAAAAAAATAAAAGAAACAAAAAAACAGTCAAAATCAAATAAATTAAAGGCAAAAGAGAGTCCTAAAACCTTTTTTTAATTATATTGTTTTTTTTGAAATAGATATTAAACATAAACTGCATAACAACTATGAATATTAATTTATCCCAAGGAGTGCGGAAAGTATTATCACATAGCAACTCAGAAGCCAAGCGTTTAGGTAGCGAATTTCTTGCACCTGAACACCTACTTTTGGGTATTTTACTTGAAACACGTGGAAATGCATATAAAATATTAAAGGAACATAATTTAGACATTGAGAAAACAAAACAGATAGTAGAAAATATTTTTGAGGCAAACCAGTCTAAAATCAACAAGAAGACAGTACCTTTATTATCAATTACTGAAAAGATTATTAAATTAGCACTATTAGAATCTCGGCATTTTAAAGCTAAAAAGATATCAACATCACATCTTTTATTAGCTTTATTGAGAAACAAACACAGTAGAATATCAGAGATTATGGAAAAAGAAAATATTAATTACGATTTAATAAAAAACAATTTATTATCTCAGTCACCAAGCAACAGGTCGCAAATACCTGATGATGACAACCAAGACAATCCGTTTTCGCGTGGTGGCGGTGGTTCTGAAGGTGGAAAAGACCCATCATTCAGTCGTAAATCATCAAGCGATACTCCAGTATTAGACAACTTTGGAATTGACATTACCAAAGCAGCTGATGAGGGGCGTTTAGACCCAATCGTTGGTCGTGAACGAGAGATAGAAAGATTAGCTCAAATTTTAAGCAGACGTAAAAAGAACAATCCAATCTTAATTGGTGAGCCAGGCGTTGGTAAATCTGCAATAGCTGAAGGGTTAGCTTTAAGAATTATTGAGCGAAAAGTATCACGAGTACTATTCGACAAAAGAGTAGTAACACTTGATTTAGCCTCCATTGTTGCAGGAACCAAATATAGAGGGCAATTTGAAGAACGTATAAAAGCAATTTTAAACGAACTCTCAAAAAATCCAGACATTATACTTTTCATCGACGAAATTCACACAATAGTTGGAGCAGGCGGTGCAACTGGCTCATTAGATGCAGCTAATATGCTTAAGCCAGCACTTGCGCGCGGAGAAATTCAATGTATTGGAGCAACAACACTTGATGAATACCGTCAGCATATTGAGAAAGATGGAGCATTAGAGCGTCGTTTCCAAAAAATAATGATAGAACCAACCTCTC
>CAZHHH010000035.1:0-1553 GCA_964532085.1 uncultured Marinilabiliaceae bacterium | reverse complement strand
AAAGATGGAGCATTAGAGCGTCGTTTCCAAAAAATAATGATAGAACCAACCTCTCCAGAAGAGACTTTGGAGATATTAAATAACATAAAAGGTAAATATGAAGATCACCATAACGTAAACTACACACCAGAAGCATTAGAAGCTTGTGTAAATCTTACAGAGCGTTATATATCAGATCGTCATTTGCCTGATAAAGCTATTGATGCGTTAGACGAAGCAGGTTCTCGTGTTCACATTTCCAATATCATCGTTCCAGATCATATTTTAAAACTAGAAGAAGATGTTGATGAAGTCAATAAAAACAAACTTGATGCTGTAAAGCGCCAAGATTTTGAATTAGCAGCTAGTTTTAGAGATAAAGAGAAAACATTAATTAGTGATTTAGAAGAGTTAAAAAAGAAGTGGGAAGAAGAACTTCAAGAACATCGCGAAACTGTTGATGAAGAGAAAGTTGCCGAAGTAGTTGCAATGATGACCGGCATACCTGTTCAGCGTATTGCACAAGCAGAGGGAGTTCGTCTATTGGAGATGGGTAACAAAATGAGCGGTAAGGTTATTGGCCAAGAAGAAGCTATACAAAAAATAGTAAAAGCTATTCAGCGAAACCGTGCAGGACTTAAGGATCCAAATCGTCCAATTGGTTCATTCATTTTCCTTGGACCCACTGGAGTTGGAAAAACACATTTAGCCAAAATAATAACCGAGCATCTATTCGAATCAGTTGATTCACTAATTAGGATTGATATGAGCGAATATATGGAAAAATTTAGTGTTTCCCGATTAGTTGGAGCACCTCCAGGGTATGTTGGCTATGAAGAAGGCGGACAACTTACAGAGAAAGTAAGAAGACGTCCATACTCTGTGGTACTTTTAGATGAGATTGAAAAAGCACATCCAGATGTATTCAATCTTATGCTACAAGTGTTAGATGAAGGACGACTAACAGATAGCTTGGGTCGTAAAGTTGATTTTAAAAACACAATCATAATAATGACCTCAAATATTGGTACACGTGAACTCAAAGACTTTGGAAGAGGAATTGGTTTTTCAAAACCATCAGACCAGTCTGACAGCGACCACAGTAGAGGCATTTTAGAAAAAGCTCTTAAAAAAGCATTTGCTCCGGAGTTTTTAAATAGAATTGATGATGTAATTATATTCAACAGTCTTACTGAAAAAGATATTTTTGAAATTATTGATATTGAATTATCAGGACTATATAGCAGAATCGAAAGCTTGGGTTATAAATTAGACCTAACAACCAAAGCTAAAAAGTATATTGCCAAGAAAGGTTACGATCCGCAGTATGGAGCAAGACCTTTGAGAAGAGCTATACAAAAATATCTTGAAGATGAGATGGCTGAGATAATTATCCAAGCCTCAATATCAGAAGGTGATGTTGTTAAGGTTGATTATGATGACAAAAAGGATAAGATTATTGCAGAGCTTATAAAAAATAAAATATCTCAAAAAGAGCTAGATCAGAAAAAAGAAGATCAAAATTAAACCATTTTCATAAAGCACAAAAAAGGGATTGATAAAAATCAATCCCT
>CAZHHH010000034.1:0-21906 GCA_964532085.1 uncultured Marinilabiliaceae bacterium | reverse complement strand
GTTGGTTCTGCAAAAACTTCTATATTAACATAAGTTTCATCATCGCATCCATTAATATTTTTGACAATTACCTTTATCTCTTTTATTCCAACATCTGCGGGTGTAGGTGTATATGAATAAGTAGGAATTGCACCAGATTGTAGAAGGTTATTATCTACATAAAATTCGTAAGTTGCTGCATCTGATGAACCAGAAGCATCAAAAGTAACAGATGAACCAACACAGACATCATCAGCAATTAAGTCTGCAACAGGTTTAACTAAGACCTCAAAATTGATAGTTTCTACATTACTATTACAATTTCCATCTGTTACTTCAACGGTTAAAGTATAATTATTTGGAGTAGATAAAGACAGCTTTATTTCATCACTATTATCTGGTAACTGTACTCCGTCTAATTTCCAGATATAAGTATAGTTTCCTGTTCCATTAGATGCAGTAGTAGAAAATGTAAGCTCTTCATCTGCGCAATCATCACCTGAATATACTATTGGAGTAACAACTGGTTTTTCATTAACCACTAGTGTAGTAAGTTCCTCTGCAGAATCACACCCTTTAGAATCAGTAACAATAACACTATAACTATCTGCATCTGCAAGACTTACAGGATTAAACTCTAAAGTAGAATTCGTTTCCCCAGCTAAAATAACTCCATCTTTATACCACTGATAACTATATGGTCCAACACCGTTAGAAACATTAGCAGTAAGTGTTGCATTTTCATCTTCACAAAAAGGTCCTGGATTAACAATTTCTACTTCTGGTTTTACATTTATAACGACATTTTCTGTTTTTGTAGCTTCACAACCTTTATCATCAACTATTACAAGAGTATATACTCCTTCATGAGTTGCTTTTTTAGCATTAGGAAGAGTGATATTCTGTCCTGTTTCTGTACCTGATATCCCAGGTCCACTCCAAGTGTAAGATGCCATTCCATTGGGTAAACCTTCGAGTTCAATATCTTCATCTTCGCAAATTGGTGAATTTGAAGTTATATTTGCAAGTGGCAAAGGATTAACAACTAATTCAAGTGCACCATCCATTATCGACTCACAACCACTTCCTACTGATTTAGCTTTTACTGTATATATACCAGCTATACTAACCTCAAAAGTTTTTGGAAGACCATTATCTCCATCTCTTAATTCTGTGAAAATATTATCCCGATACAACTCGTATCTAACTCCTGTTTCTGTAATTGGGACTAATACTGTAGCAGTTTTACCTTGACATACCTCTTTATAAAAAGTATTATCATCAAATGATATATTGACTACATCAGGTGCAGGATTTACAGCAAAAATATCAAAAGCTGAACCCATCGGCTGATTTGACTCATTATACTGTGTAACAGTCATAGTCAAAGTCTTTTGAAGATATTCGGGTGGCAACAAATCAATATGAAGATAAGTTTGGGCAGTAATACCACTACCTATTGTTGTTAAGGCTTCAGGAATTACTGTCCCTTCAAAAGACAATTCCCACCCAACCCTAACTGTATTCCCATATAATACCCAATTAACTTCTGTATGCCGTAATTCTACTGGGGTACTATAATTACTACAATATAACTTCTCAAGGTCATATATTATTCCATACTCCCCTGCAAGCTGAATGTATTCATCATATTTACTTTCATCTAGCAACCTTTGAGCTTCTTTTTTTAAATGCTCAAAAGAATTTTGGCTAGGGTGCTCTCTATCCTGTGCTTGCACATTAATATTCTGTGCAAATATTATTGATATAATAAATAAAACTCGAATCAAGTATCTATTAATCATTTTAAAATATGTTAGGTACGACATGTCTCAAAAACGTTTTGCAAAACAGTAATACTCTTAACAATGTGTGAAAAAATTACGATTTTTTAACATATTAAGAGTTTCACTTTCGAAATTTAAAAATAATATTGACAAATACGCAATATTTATAAAGGTTTTTTACGTAGATACTCATTATTAGGTTGCATTTTCAAATATAATCTTGATTTTAGATATTTATTTCAATTTAAAATCAAATTATAACCATAGTAGCACCGAACCCATACTCTTTAAAAGAAGCATCTTGAAAATTAACATTTTTATACTTCCTTTCTAATTGTTTTCTAATTTCAGTTTTCAAGACACCATTTCCAACCCCATGAATAAAAACAATTCTCTTTCCTTTAACTTTTAAATTGCTTTCCATTACAAAATGGAACTTATCAAGTTGAATCTGCAACATTTCACCATTACTCAATCCAGATGAGTCGTCAATTAATTCATGGATATGTAAATCAACTTCTAAAATCTGTTTATTATCTGTACGTTTAACAAACTTTTTTGGCTTATTAACTTTCTCTTTTTTAATTATAACTGATTCTATTTCACTTTTTGATAACTCTTCTACTTTTAATTCAAGTCTACTCTTTATTATTGAGAGAAGAACTGCTCTTTGATGGAAGAAATCATTCTCTTTAAAGCTATTATCCTTAAGTATTTTACTTGGTTTTATATGAACTGTAGTTGAAACAGGTTCTATATTTGCATATTTAACTCCTTTTTTAAACAAAATCAATTGAAAATCCCACGAAACATTTAATTCGTGAAATGCCAAAGTTCCAATAGATAGCTTTGTATTAGGTTCTACAGTTCCTTGATATATCGCAGATCTATATCCATCCTCATCTAAATTAGATATTAAATAAACTGTAAAATAGTTAGAATCATTAACCAAATGAAGATGAAACTCAGAATTATCTGCAGTCTCTTTAGTAAATGCTAAATAAAAACGTGGTTCTAAATCATCATGATATTCAACTTCCATCTCTTTTTGGCTAAGAGCTCTTTCAGAAACATCAATATTTTTATTTTCTGCCTCTAAAATATTATCATCAGCTTCTGCAGTGGGTTCTGATACATTTTTTTCAATTAAAACAACTTCTGATAAAGGATAGGGAATTTCAAATCCATCTTCATCCTCCACTAATATTATGTTACCCTCAATACCTGCAACTATTCCACCACCAACTTCATCAAGAAATCTTACTTTATCACCTACTTCAATATTTTTATTTCTCATTTTTCTATATTTTTATGGCAAAGTTAATTAATTTTGTAGATTAACTTTCATTAGAGACCGCCATTTCAACTAACATTGATTTTTAAGATGAATAATATCAGCAAATATATACCACAAATAGAAATTTCGGAATTTGATTATAATTTACCCGAAAATAAAATCGCAAAATATCCATTAAAAAATAGAGAAGAATCAAAACTACTTTTTTTTAATGGAGAAATTGAATCTAAGAATTTTATAGATTTACCTAATTTATTACCTACCAACTCCTTACTAGTATTTAATAATACACGTGTTGTTAAGGCTAGAATGCTTTTCCAGAAAGAGACGGGTGCTAAAATTGAAATATTTTGTTTAGAACAATACAAACCTGTAGAAACAGCTATTGCATTTTCCCAAAAAGGGAAAGTACAATGGAAATGTTTAGTTGGAAATCTAAAAAAATGGAAAGAGGGTAAAATATATTCACAAATATTAGTTAATAATAAAGAGATTACTCTTGAAGCGCAACTTATTGAACGTTTACAAGATTCTGTTGTAATTGAGTTTAACTGGGATGATAATTATACGTTTTCTGAAATGCTAGAAAATATTGGACAAATCCCTATCCCACCATATTTACAACGTAGTTCAGAAGAGATTGATGAAACGAGATATCAAACTGTTTACTCAAAAAGTGATGGTTCTGTTGCTGCACCTACAGCTGGTTTACATTTTACGGATAATATACTAAACGAAATTAATAATAAAGGCATTAAAAGCTGTGAAATAACCCTACACGTAGGAGCTGGTACATTTAAACCAGTGCAAAGTGAAAAGGTTGAGGAACACCTGATGCATACAGAAGCTTTTGAAATAGACAAAAAGACATTAGAGCTACTTTATAAGCACGACGGGCCAATAATTGCAGTAGGTACAACCACCACTAGAACTCTAGAAAGCATCTACCAAATTGGTTTAAAAATTAAAAGTAACGATGAGTATAAACATATTTCACAATGGGATGGTTTTTTATATGAAATGGATATTAATTTTAAAGAATCCTTGAAAATTATATTGGAATATCTAGAAACAAACAATTTAAAATGCTTATATTCTTCAACCTCAATTTTACTTGGTCCTGGTTATAAGTTCAAAACTATTGACGGACTCATAACCAACTTTCATCAACCCAAAAGCACGTTACTATTGCTAATATCAGCATTAGTAAATGATAAGTGGAAAGAGATATATGATTTTGCTTTAAAAAACGACTATCGTTTTTTAAGTTATGGAGATAGTTCATTGCTACTAAATCCATCCTCAAATTGGTTTTAGCAATAAAATCATAATCTTATAACAAACATTTTATTTTGAAAAATTAAAAACAATATATGAATAACGAATCAACAGTTCCATCGGAATTAGGCACAAAAAAAGTTTGGCCACTACTTGTAGATTACGCTGTACCATCAGTTATAGCAATGACAGCTTCGTCGCTCTATAACATTACCGACTCCATTTTTATCGGTCAAGGAGTTGGACCAGTTGCAATTGCAGGATTAGCAATCACATTTCCTTTAATGAACTTAGGAGCTGCATTTGGTGCAATGATTGGCGTCGGTGCTTCTACGATTATGTCATTAAGATTAGGTCAAAAAGATTATGACTCTGCGAACTCAATCTTGGGGAACGTATTTATACTTAACCTTATATTTGGGTTTATATATACTGTGGTCATACTAGCTTTTATGGATCCTATTCTCTATTTTTTTGGAGCAAGTGCAGAATCATTATCATATGCAAGGGAATATATGACCGTAGTTTCACTCGGAAATGTTATTACACATATGTACCTAGGGCTCAACTCACTACTAAGAGCCACTGGGAAACCTCGAGTTTCAATGTATAACACCCTCCTATCTGTTATCATAAATATTATTTTAACCCCACTATTTATATATAAATTCGGTTGGGGAATAAAGGGTGCTGCGATTGCAACAGTTATTGCACAAGCAACTATGCTAATTTGGCAAATAAGAATATTTAGTGATAAACGAGAATTTATACATCTACAAAAAGAGACTTTTAGATTAAAGAAAAAGATTGTAGTTGATTCACTATCTATTGGATTAGCACCATTTATGATGAATGTTGCTGCAAGTGCAATAATTATCGCAATTAACAAGAGTTTGTCATATCACGGTGGTGATGTTGCTATTGGTGCTTATGGAGTTATTAACAGAACTGTAACTTTCTTTCCGCTGGTTGTAATGGGTCTTAATCAAGGTATGCAGCCCATTGTAGGATACAATTATGGTGCAAAAGATTATCAACGGGCACATTTAGCCTTAAAATATACTATTTTGTTAGGTACAATAGTTCTTACAATCGGTTTTAGTGTTGCTACATTTATACCTGAACAAGTTTCTAGACTATTTACAAATGATTCTGAATTAATAAAAGCTGCAGCACACGGACTGAGAACTGTGGTGTTTTTCTTCCCTCTTTTGGGGGTACAAATGGTAACAGTTAACTTTTTCCAAAGTATTGGTAATGCAAAAAAAGCAATTTTCTTATCGCTAAATAGACAAGTCATATTTCTTTTGCCTTTGCTAATATTTTTACCAAATATTTATGGTGTAGATGGAGTATGGTTTAGCTTTAGATATGCAGACTTGTTTGCAAGTATAACTTCAATTACATTCCTAATTCTACATTTAAGAAAAATTTCTAATAATCAAGAACAAACTAAACTTTAAACGATATGCCAAACTTAGTTATTACAATAGGTAGAGAACCTGGAAGCGGAGGAAAATTAATTGCCGAAGAGCTAAGCAAACTTACAGGATTTCCGATTTATGACAAAGAACTTATAAACGAAGCATCAAAAGAGAGCGGGCTTAGTGAAGAGTTTATCGAAAAAATGGATGAAAAAGTGAGCCATAGTACAGTTGGTGGTCTGTTTGGATTGAGAAATTCACTGATGGATCAAGTATTTTCAAGCAACTATCTGAGTAACGAATCGCTATTTAAAATACAGAGTGATGTTATTAGAAAAATTGCAATAGAGAAATCTGTCATATTTGTTGGTCGATGTGCCGACTATGTTTTGAAGAACAGCGACAATGTTTTTAATGTATATATCACTGCACCAAAAGAAGATAGAATTATAAGAATGATGGAGAGAAACCAACTTGATAAACAAAAAGCTAAAGAGTTGGTGGAAAAGATGGATAAAAGGCGGAGGTCGTACTATAACTACTACAGCAATAAATGTTGGGGACACGCAAATAGTTACCACTTATCAATAGATTCATCAAAAGTTGGGATAAAAGAGAGTGCGGAGATGATTTTTAACATTGTTAGAGGAAAGATTCAGAAAATGAACAATGAACAATGAACAATGGACAATGGACAATGAACAATGAACAGAACAATGGACAATAGATGAGTAATAGGTGATGGGCAATGAATCAAAACATTGATAATTTCACATTGTACATTGATAATTGTACATTGATAATTGATTATTTTTATTATTTTGGAACACTATTTGCATTAGTTGCAAATGTTTTTTCAACACAATTTATATGACATTTTTTCATATAGATTATGACAAAGTATTAACTCTATTAAAAATTTTAAATAATAAAAGTTTAGGTATGGATCAAACAGTTGATATAAAGGAGCTAAACGAGCGCATACGTGAGCAAAGTTCATTTGTTGACATTCTTACAATGGAGATGAACAAAGTTATTGTAGGTCAAAAACATTTGGTTGAAAGCTTATTAATTGGTCTTTTGTCTGACGGACATATTCTTTTAGAAGGTGTTCCAGGATTGGCTAAAACATTAGCAATTAACACACTTGCAACTATTGTGGATGCTAATTTTAGTCGAATTCAATTTACACCAGACCTGTTACCTGCCGACTTGGTTGGTACAATGATTTACAGTCAAAAATCTGAAGAGTTTGTAGTAAAAAAAGGGCCAGTATTTGCAAATTTTATTTTGGCCGATGAGATAAACCGTGCACCAGCAAAAGTTCAAAGCGCTTTACTTGAAGCGATGCAAGAGCGCCAGGTTACCATTGGTGAAACAACGTACAAACTAGATGAGCCATTTTTAGTTATGGCAACTCAAAACCCAATTGAGCAAGAAGGAACTTATCCACTTCCAGAAGCGCAAGTTGACCGTTTTATGCTTAAAGTTGTTATTTCTTATCCAGAAAAAAATGAAGAGCAACAGATTATTCGTCATAACTTGGCACAAGAATTTCCAAAGGCTTCAAAAATATTAAAACCAGAAGATATAATTAGAGCACGCAAGGTTGTTAAGGATGTATATCTTGATGAAAAAATTGAGAAATATATAGTTGATATAATTTTTGCAACTCGTTTCCCAGAAAATTATAATCTTGAAAAATTCAAAGATATGATTTCTTATGGAGCATCACCACGTGCAAGTATCAGTTTGGCAATGGCAGCAAAATCTTATGCATTTATCAAACGTAGAGGTTATGTTATTCCAGAAGATATTCGCGCAGTTTGTCACGATGTATTGCGCCATAGAATTGGTTTATCATACGAAGCAGAAGCAAATAACTTAACTTCAGAGGAAATTATAGGTGAGATATTGAATTCAATTGAGGTACCATAATCTTTTGATTATAGTAAATCTAGGAAAATCAAAATAGTTAATAATATATTTTCCCTATTGCAACTTTAACATTATACAATTTCTATAATGAAAAGAATAAAGGAGCATAATATGAACACTAGAAGTTGGTAAGATATCAAAGATGAAGTTTATAGCAAAAAAGGTACTGAAAGACGCGATGAGTTAGAACGTGATTTCGAGTCCTTAAAAATAGGTTTATTACTAAAAAAAGCTCGTGAAGATAGAAATTTAACACAGGAAGAGCTAGCAGAGATTATAAACAAAAAAAGACCATTTATTTCACGAATGGAAAATAATGGAAGCAATATGACATTAAAAACACTCTTTGATATTGTAGAAAAAGGACTTGGCGGACGTGTAAATATATCAATTGATTTTTAAAACAAAATGCTTAATTAACAAATAAAATTTAAAGCATTTTTTCAATTGAAATTTTTCGCTAGACTGATAAAGTTTGATTTTAGATTAGAAATTATTTTTATAAAATCTAATATTCATAAAATTAAAATAGCATAGTTTTTAAATGGATACTACTGATATATTAAAAAGAGTTCGGAAGATTGAGATAAAAACACGTGGTCTCTCCAATAATATCTTTGCAGGTGAATATCACACTGCATTTAAAGGTAAAGGAATGACTTTTAGCGAGGTGCGTGCATATCAATATGGCGACGACATTCGACAAATTGATTGGAACGTTACCGCTCGATTTAATGAACCATATATTAAAGTTTTTGAAGAAGAGCGAGAACTTACCGTGATGTTATTAATCGACGTTTCAGGTTCACGTGAATTTGGTACAACTTGGAATTTCAAAAAGAATATAATTACTGAGATTGCAGCAGTTTTAGCATTTTCTGCGATTCATAATAATGACAAAACTGGTGTAATATTCTTTTCTGACAGGGTGGAAAAATTTATTCCACCAAAAAAAGGAAGAAAGCATATTCTGCACATTATCAGAGAACTGATAAGTTTTGTACCAGAACGTAAAAACACAGATTTGTCTGAGGTTTTAAGCTATTTAACAAGTGCCATAAAAAAACGTTGCACAACTTTTGTTATCTCTGACTTTATGGACGATAACTTTGAACAAGCATTAAAAATTGCTAACAAAAAACACGATGTTGTAGCAATTCGGGTATATGACCCACGAGAAGCTGAAATGCCAAACGTAGGTTTTATACAGTTTAAAGATGCCGAAAGCGAGGAAAACAGATGGATAGATACCTCTTCAGCAAAAACCAGAAACGAATATAACAAATGGTGGAAAGAAAATGAGCAAGAAATTCAAGCAATTTTCACCAAATGCGGTATTGATAACGTATCTCTAAGAACTGACGATGATTATGTTAAAGCATTAATGTCTTTATTTAAACTACGAAATTAAAATGAAACAAATAGTTAACAGTAAAAATATCAATAGCTTTAAATATATATTTCTATTTATATTATTCATTTTCACAACATCAATTTCAGCACAAAATGTGAGTGCTGTGGCAGAACTAGATTCGTCTTTAATGTTTATTGGTGGTCAAATGAATTTGAAGCTGGAAGTTGAGCAACCTAAAAAAACAGTGGTAGCTTTTCCCAATTTCAAAGACACTATTATCACAGCTATTGAAACTATCGGAGAGCCAAAAATTGATACAATTTCAATTGACGATAACAATTTTAAAATAGTTCGAGAATATACAATAACCTCATTTGATAGTGGCTTACACTATATTCCACCTATTAAACTTGAATATTTTGATGGTGAGATAAAACTAAAAACTGAAACTTATCCTTTAGCATTAAATGTCATAAATCCTTTTGTAGAAGTTGACCCACAAAAAGGCTTTTTCGATATTAAAGATGGATTAAATCTTCCTTTTAAAATTTCAGAATTAAAAAGATTTATAAAATGGGTATTACTTGGGATTTTATTAATAGCAGTTGCCATAGTCGGATATTATTTATGGACAAAACGAGAGCGTCCTATAAAAGAGATATTTATTAAACAAAAACCAAAAGAACCTGCACATATCATAGCTCTTAGAGAGTTAGAAGAGCTAAAAAGTGAAAAACTATGGCAAAGTGGAGATATAAAATCATATCATTCAAAAATAACTGACATATTAAGAAGATATTTAAAAGATAGATATGAATTTAATGCTGTGGAACAGACTACAAATGAAATTCTAAATGCTTTAAAAACAGTCGATATATCTGACAAAGAGCTTTTAGATAAAATTGAAAAAGTCTTTACAACATCAGATTTTGTAAAATTCGCAAAATTCTCACCACTACCCGATGAGAATGATTTATCGTTATTAAATTCTGTCTATTTTGTAAATAATACAAAGTTAGAGATAGTTGAAAATGACGAAGAAGAGAGTGATAGCGAAGAGAAAGAAATTGATAAACAATAAAAATATTACAAGTAGAAAGAGATAACAATGGGATATACATTTTTACATCCACAGTTTTTTTATTTGTCCATCATAATTATTCCGATGATATGGTGGTATATTCGTTCACATAAAAAAGCTAATGCAACATTACAAATCAGTAGTTTAAAGGCATTTGAGAATATACCACGCTCAAAAAAGGATATTTTAAGACACGTGCCATTTATTTTTAGAATTATAGCAATACTTCTATTAATTGTGGCAATTGCTCGCCCACGTAGCACTGACAGCTTGCAAAATGTAACAACTGAAGGTATTGATATTATGATATCTTTAGATATTTCAGGCAGTATGTTGGCAATGGACTTAAAACCCAACAGAATTGAAGCAGCAAAGAATGTTGCCATTGATTTTATTAAAGGTCGCCCCAATGACAGAATGGGATTAGTGATTTTTGCTGCTGAAAGTTTCACTCAATGTCCATTAACATTAGACCATACAGTTTTAATCAATCTTTTTAATGATGTAAAACTTGGTATGCTAGAAGATGGAACAGCAATTGGTATGGGACTTGCAACCGCAGTTAACAGAATTAAAGATAGCGATGCAAAAAGTAAAGTTATTATCCTACTTTCTGATGGTGAAAATAACCGTGGAGCAATTGCACCGCTACAAGCAGGCGAAATTGCACGTACATTCGGCATTAGGGTCTATACAGTTGGTGTGGGAACAATTGGAACAGCGCCAATGCCAATAAACACCGTTTTTGGACAGCAAACGCAAGAGGTTGAAGTTAGAATTGATGAAGAGATGCTTCAAGAAATTGCAGATATGACTGGTGGAAAATATTTTAGAGCCACAGACAATCGGGCATTAGCAAGCATTTATCAAGAGATTGACAAACTTGAAAAGCACAAAATAGAAGTACAAGAATATACAAAACATAAAGAAGAATTTTTAAGATTTGTGATTTTTGCAGCACTATTTTTGTTAGGAGAAATTGTTGTTAAAAATTTAATTTTAAGAATTTTACCGTAAATTTTGAATCGAAAAAAATAAGATACTATGTTTCAATTTGGGAATCCACAATATCTATATTTTCTAATAATAATTCCAATTTTGGCATTTGCTCAACTTTGGTTTGCCATACGTAAGAAAAACACTCTTAAAAAGTTTGGAAATCCTGAGTTATTAACTCAACTAATGCCAGATGTATCGCCATTTAGACCTATGGTTAAGTTTTATATTCTCCTTTTTGCACTTACAGCATTGATATTTACAATGGCTGCACCACAATTTGGTACACGCATTCAAAGTGTTCAAAGAAAAGGAATAGAAATAATGATTGCTCTTGACGTTTCAAACAGTATGAACTCCAATGACATAACACCAAGCAGGTTAGAGCGAGCGAAACAAGCTATTTCACGTTTAACAGATAGATTGGTTAACGACAGAATTGGTTTGATTGTCTTTGCTGGGCAAGCATACACACAGATACCAATCACTTCTGACTATGCTTCAGCCAAAATGTTTTTGTCAAGCATAAATACAGATATTGTACCAACACAAGGAACAGCCATTGGTACAGCAATAAACCTAGCCGTTAACTCATTCAGTTCAATTGAAGATGTTAATAGAGCAATAATAGTTATCACCGATGGCGAAAATCACGAAGACGACCCCGTTGGAGCAGCAAAAGCAGCATTAGCAAAAGGAATTACAACCTACACAGTAGGAATGGGTTCACCAAAAGGAGGTCCAATACCGATGGGACGTTCAGGCAACTTCTTGCGTGATAAAGACGGCAACGTGGTTATTACAAAGCTAGATGAAAATATGTTAGCAGAGATAGCAGCTGCAGGAGGTGGACAATATATACCCGCGAACAATATTAGAGGTGGGATAAACAAACTGATGGATGAGCTTTCTGGATTAGAAAAAAGCGATTTTGAAAGCAAAATTTATACAGATTATGAAGACCAGTTTCAAATATTAGCTATTCTAGCACTGATACTACTTTTAGTTGAATTTATTATATTAGGAAGAAAAAACAGAGTATTGAAAAAAATTAATCTTTTCACAGTTGATTTGGACAAAAAAGATGAAATTGTGTAAAACTTTAATGACCATATTATGAGAGTAAAATATTTATATACAGCAGTTATACTATTTCTTTTTGTAGGAATTCAAGCACAAGAAGAGCGTCGCTTTGTACGCAAAGGCATTGATTCTATGAAAAAAGAAGATTATGATGCAGCAGTTGTGCAGTTTAGAAAAGCGTTAAATGAGAAACCTACTTCATTTGAGGCAGGATATAACTTAGCATCAGCACTGTATAGGCAAGAAAAATTTGAAGATGCTCTAAATCAATTAAAAGGAATTGAACCTTTTTCTGATGACAATGAAAAACTTGCTAAAATGTATCATAATATTGGAAACAATCTTTTGCATACACAACAGATAGACCCAGCAATTGAAGCATATAAAAACTCTCTTAGAGCAAATCCTCTTGATGATGAAACTAGGTACAATCTGATAGCTGCAATGAAGCTAAAAGATGAACAGGAAGAGAATCAGGAGGATCAAGACGAAGAGCAGCAGGAGCAGGAACAGGAACAACAAGAACAAGAGCAAGACCAAGACCAGCAACAAAATCAGGACCAAGAGCAACAACAAAAAGAACAACAGCAGCAACAAGAGCAACAGGAACTGGATAGAGAAAATGCTGAAAGATTGCTAGATGCAATTGAACAAGATGAGCGTGAATTATTAGAACGTTTACAAAAAGAGAAGCATAAAGACCAACAACCTGTTAAAATTGAAAAAAATTGGTAGATTTGTTAATTCAATTTGAAAATAATAACCATAAAAGATGAGAGCTAAATTTCTATATATATTAATTTTTATTTTTTCAGTATCAAATGCCTTTGCTGATGTTGAGTTTACAGCTTCCGCACCACGAGCAGTTGCACAAGGTGCTAAATTTCAGCTGATATACTCACTCAACGATAAAGGTTCGGATTTGAGAGTTCCAGATATTAAAGATTTTCAGATTTTAATGGGACCATCAACTTCGCAAAGTAGCTCAATGCAGATAATAAATGGCAATGTTACGAGAGAAGTAAGCTACACATACACCTATGTTTTGAGCGCACTTGATGTTGGAAAATTTACAATAGAACCAGCAACAATAAAAGTAGATGGCAAAACATATAAAAGTAATAGCGTAGAGATAGAAGTTGTAAAAGCAGACCAGCAGCAAAGCACTCAACAAAGTCATAATCAACAACTGCAGCAAGATGGACCACCTGCAGACGATATTATGTTAAGGGTAAGTGCCAACAAAACTTCTGTTTTTGTAAATGAGCCAATTCTTTTAACAACCAAGATTTATACTCGAGTAAATTTAGAAGGTGTTTCTGATTTTGACCAACCTGCACTGCGCGACTTTATTGTGCAAGAACTTGAGAATGAAAGTGAATCCATACAGTGGAGTATGGAAAATATTGATGGTAAAACTTATAATGTAGGGACATTTAACAGAAGAGTAATATACCCACAAAAAGCAGGTAGGTTTGAATTAGAACCAACGTCTATCGAATTTTTGATAAGGCAAAGAACCTCACGTCAATCTAACAGTATATTTGGCGACTTTTTTGACAGTTACAGAACAGTTAAACAGAGAAAACAGTCAAGAAAAATCACTATAAACGTTAAGCCTCTACCCTCGCCTAGACCAGCCGATTATTCGGGTGTTGTGGGAAATGTTACGTTATCAGTGTCCGCTTCAACAAGTGATGCAGAAATTAATGATGGAATAACTATAAAAACTGTTATTACTGGTACGGGAAATCACAAAATGGCAAAACAGCCTACTATAAATTATCCAGCTGATTTTGATGTGTTTGACCCAGAAATTACAAATAGAATTAAAGAAACACCACAAGGTGGAAATGGTAGCAGAATCATTGAAACATTAATAATACCAAGACATTCGGGAACTTTTGAAATTCCGCCGGTATCATATACAATTTTCAATCCTGCATCAGGAAAATATGAAACGTTAAAATCTAAACCAATTACTCTAAATATTGCACGTGCCGAAGGTGAAGAGCTGTCCACAAGCGACATACAAGGTGCAAGAAGAAATGTTAATCGTGAAGATGTAAAATTCTTAGGCAAGGATATCAGATTTATTAAAACAAATGAGATAAAGCTTACGCCAATAAATACTTTCCTATTTGGTTCAATAACCTTTATTTTAGGATATTTAATTCCGTTAATTTTATTCATCGTGATATTCTTTTTAAATCAAAAACGAATAAAAGAGAATGCCGACATTAGTAGAGTTAAAAACAGACGAGCTAACAAAGTGGCAATCAGACGTTTGAAAAAATCTGCTCAACTACTCAAAAAAGATGATAAAGAAGGGTTTTATGAAGAACTTTCGAGAGCATTGTGGGGATATGTGAGTGATAAACTAAACATTCCACCATCAGAATTGACAAAAGATAATGTTAGAGCAATTCTTTTGGAGAGTGGTGCATCAGAGGAGGTTTCAGACGAATTTTTAAATATATTAGATACTTGCGAATATGCTCGTTACTCGCCACAAAGCGACCACAACGAACGTGAAGAGATGTATAAAAATACAATGGCTACTATTAGCCAGTTGGAAAACAGTTTAAAAAAAGTTAGAAAGTAATTTTAAAATAGATTGAGATGAAATCACACATATATATATTAATTTTTGCATTATTATTCATTACCAACGGATTGGCAAAGGCTAATGAGCGTTTTTCGTCTGCCAATGAGAAATATCAATCAGGTGAATATTACAAAGCTGTAGAAATTTATGAATCAATACTTGATTCAGGTGTTGAATCCTATGAGGTTTATTATAATTTGGGGAACTCATATTACAGAAGTAATAACTTAGCCTCGGCAATACTAAATTATGAGCGTGCCTTGCTTTTAGAACCGCAAGATAATGACGCACGATACAATCTTGAGTTGGCGTACAGCCAAATAACAGACAAAATTGAACCTATTGGACAGTTTTTTATCTCAAAATGGTTTAAATCGATACGTAATATTGGTAATTCAACCACGTGGGCGTGGGTTTCAATAATCTGTTTCTCACTTTTTTTAGTAGGTTTATTAATCTATTTCTTCTCGCAAAAAACAGTCATAAGAAAACTTGCATTCACATTAGGAATATGGGCTTTGATAAGTTCAGCGATAACTTTCACCTATTCAAATACACAAAAACGACATTTAGAGAACCGCACAGAAGCAGTAGTTTTCACACCATCAGTTACAGTTAAAAGCGCACCACAAGGTGGCGGAACAGACCTCTTTGTCATTCACGAAGGATTAAAAGTAAAGATATTACAAACCATCGGCAACTGGCACGAAATTATGCTAGAGGATGGCAATGTTGGGTGGATGAAAAGTAGTGATTTGGTGGTGATTTGATGATTATTAGCGGATATAATATTCTTGATCTAACCCTTTCTTTTCAAAATGAATAACGTCAAGTAATCGTCGTAATCCATCTTCTTTTATTGAGTCAACATCAAAATTGATTTGCTGCTTATTGTATCGCTCTATATTACCTTTGTTTCTAATCTCTTCCTCAACAGTTTCAGGGATAAAAAATGTTGCTTTTTTATTCAAGTATTTTTTATATTCATTAAGATAAATACCGATACCAGCTATATCAAAATCTCCAAAATGAAGATATTTATTGGGAATAGAACTCATCCATAAAATAAAATCGTTACTTTGGTTCTGAGGATATCTCGAAATAAAAAGGGGCTTTATATTTTTAAAAAGATATTTTTGTTTTTCAATATACCGAAAGTTTTCAGCATTTTCAATTCCCACAATCACTATATCGTTAGGAATTTCAAAAGATTCAAAATCATAAACAAACATAAAACTACCTTTATTTGGTTTGATTAAAAAATCTTTATTATTTAATTTAGCGTAAATAACATCATAGCTATTTATTAAAAACCCTTTAAATACTCTTTCTTTAGAAAGCTTTGAATCCCTTGCACTCTGCATAAAATCAGCACGTGATGAATCTTTATTTTCAAGGGCTGCTACATATCCATATAAATCATCAATCTGTAACTGATTTGCTAAAAAGAGTTCTAGTCCAACTTTATCAATAAGCTCTACAGTTCGTCGATGCTTGCCTTTTATATATAGAATATTTTCAGATAGTAACTTATCAATTACTTTACTTTTTGCAGAACTATATGAAATTACCTCACCATCTAATAGTTTCAGCAATACGTTTCCTGCTTTAAGATTCAATTTCATTATTTAATGCTTTGCTAGTAACCTTGATTAATCTATTTACTTTTGTAATATACTGTTTATCATTCGATTTAGACTTTTCCTTTGCCAGCTTGTAAGTATATTTATAATCTGTAGAGTTTTGACTTGTGGGTGAACCATTTATCAATAAAATATTACGCTCATTGGCAAAACGCAAAATTCCTCTAACGTTATTAGGATGCAGTCTCCCTATCTCATCCATCATACAATGCAGTTTGAAATCTTTAAACTTTCGAGAAGCACTATCTTTAAAAACATTTAATAACAATATGTTTATCATAGCTTTTATCAAAATGTCAGTACCTTCACTACCAACATTAGACAATTTTTCAACCCAACCTGAATCATTGTCATTTTCAACAATTCTAAACTCCAAATCAAAAGATTCTGATAAGGTGAGTGTGCTATTCTTTGTTCTATCAATCTCTTTTAATAGTTGTTTTAATAATTCTACAGCTTCTTGATTTTTTAAAGTATTATCTGTTGACGTAAATAAATTTGCTTGTCCAAGCTCTAAGATGTTTTCGTCATTAAACTCTTTAATTCTCATTAGTAGCCTAACAATTGGATTGGAGCTTTTTTGTGTTCTAAGCTCCATAACTTTTATAGCATCAACAAAATTTTTATTAATAAAATCGCTATTTATTTTTCTAATTATTTTTTCAATTTCAGCTTCTTTGGAATTTAATTGAGTTATTTCGCTACCTATTTGATGTATTATATGAGCAAAACGTTCATTTAATCTTTTTTCAAACTCCTCAATTTTATTCTCTTCTATAAACTCTTTAATATCATTTGCAAAGTCAAAATATTCATCATCATTATTAAATTTTATTTTGAAACTAAATATATTATCCTCATTGAAATTTCCTGTAAATAAAGTAATTGCTTGTTGTAAATCTTTAAATAATGATATTGTAGTATAATACTTATCTCTAATTTCAGCTACAATATCTACTGCTTTATCGTTAATTTCATCATTTCCATACTCAACAGCAGAAGAGATATCAACATCTTTAAAAATTTCTGATTTTTTAATTTTTTCAAATTCTAACAGGTCTTGATCAAAATCGTGCAAAACTCGTTTTATCTCTTTAACACCATTTTCTTGATTCTTATACTTAATATCTAATTTATTAAGTTCACTCTTGTGCTCCTCAAAAATAAATGATTGTCTTTTTTCTAAACTCAATTTATCAGATTTTAATTGAGGTACTTTATCTAGCAATTCTCTTTTATCTTTCTGATATTCAAATACAATACGTTCATTATCCTTTATATATACTAGCTCATTATCAATTTCTCCAATTTTAATATCAATAATATTTAAACGCTTAATATTTGCACCTTTTTTATCTAATTCAGTGGTTTTTTCACGATTTATCTCATTAATGCGAGTTCTTATTTCTATTTCCTTTTCATTGATTGATTTTTTAATTTGATCAATTTTCTTCTTAACCATCTCTTCCTCTGAATCAATCTTTGCGTCTCTTTCTTTCTCCTTTATAGTCACTCTCCGTTTAATTACTCTATCCAAATTGGCTGACGACTCTTCTAATGCTTCTTGATTCAAAACAATTTTCTCAAGTTCTTTCTCTAACTCTTCTCCAACTCGTTCTTTTTCTTCTTTAGCTTTGACTTCAAGCTCATCAAGCAAGATTTTTTTCTTTTTTATCAACTCTTGATTTTGAAAAACAATATATTCTTTTTCAGAGGTCAAGTCATTTAAAAGTTTTATTTGCCTAGTATATCTTGATTTTAGAATTCGTAAATCATCTTCTTTTTTGGAAACGGATGACAAAATATCTTTTTCAAGTTTTTCTAACTCATCCTGATATTTCTTAATTTCACTTTGATACTCCTTAATTGATTTAACTTTATGATCGATATTATCTAAATTAATTTCGATTCCAAAAAGTGTTTTGGAGTTACCATCTACTTTTTTAGGAGATAGTTGAGACATAAAAAGTATATCCTCATCTAAAACTTTTCCTATATTATTTCCCCATTTCGGATAATTTTCATTTAACCAATTATATAATGATGATTCGTTTTGACTTATTTTTTTGTTAATTTGATCAATCTCTTTTTGACATTGTTCCTTTTTTGATACTATTTTTTCTATAGTAGCTAGATAATTACGCTCAACATCACTTATCTCAATCTCCCACTCCTTACGAATTGATGACAACCTGTTATTTGAATTTTCTAATTCATATTTTGATTTTGTGATTATAGAATTAAATTCAAACATCTCTTTTTTACATAACTCTATCTCATTTATATAGAAAGTTTTATATTTTAATTCAGCTTTACTACTTTTAATTTTGGTCTCCTCAGTATTGAGCTGTTTTTGTTGGTTTCTAATTACTTCCCTCTCATTATTTCCATCATCTAAAATCTGGTCTATTTGAACTTTATAATCAGAATGTAATTGCTCTTTGGCTGTTGAAAATTCAGAATTCAACACATTTATTTCTGCATTCTTAATATTTTCGAACTCTTTCATTTGCATTTGATTTTGTGATATCAATGCATCGTACTTTTGATTTAGTTCGACAAAATCTGACATTAACAAACCTTTTTCAGATTTTAAAGATGCAAGTTCGTTTTGCAATTCATCTTTTTTAGATACTCTAAAAATAATATCATCAACTTTTAAAAGTGAGTATTCATCATTTTTATCTTTGGCTTTTACCAACTCTCTTTTAACATACTCTATCTCTGAAAATAGTTTTTGTTCTCTTCGCTTATGTGTTTCTTTCAAATTTTCAATCTGAGTAGATAAGTCTTGCAAAACCCTATTTTCACGGAAATAGTCAGACGAAAGAGTTGGTTTTTTAACCTCAATATAATTAATACGACCAAAAAGTTTTTTTATTAAATTCTCTGTATCCCTTTTGGTTAAGTTTAATATTCTAGATTTAGATATTATTTTTTCTGCCTGCCTTTTGACTATAGAGACACCTTTTCGTGTATGATTATGCCAAATTTTAATATCATTAATTTCAGATTCAAACTTTCTTAAATGACTCTTTGAATAATTCTCAATATCAATTGTAAATTCAAATTCATCAATGGATTGAATAATAGTATCTTTTATAAACTTTGCTTCTAAATTTGAATTTAGAAAAACATTTTGAATAGTTCGTGGGATATTTTGAAATTGCTTACTTTCTATAATTGCATATTTTCTAAAATTTGGTTTCAATCCTTTATTATCACCATAGATTATTTTTCTAAATTCGTCATAACTTGTTACTAAATTCGAATAATGAATATTTTTACCTAAATTATTTCTTATCTTATCCCAGCTTTCATAAGCAAGATTGCTTTCATCAATAAATAATTTTGATTTATACTCAGAGTTTAAAAATCTAAAAGCAACTTTTCCATTAACCTTATATGCCAAAACCGAATACGGCACATTATCTCTTATTACTTCATAAATAATATATGAGTTTTGAAATGGAAAATAGTAGTCATCAAACCCTCTTTTTTCTCGTGGAATACCTAATTTAACTTTATTTGCATTATAAAAGAAAAGAATAGCTCGTAATAAAGTACTTTTCCCAACGCCCTGAGTTCCTATCAAGTGAACATTTCCATCAAGCTCAATTTCAGCATATTTAACAGATGCACTATTTATAAAGACAATTTTATTCAGATATCTCATCATCAATCTCTTCAGGTATATTAATGGTATTAACTATCTCTTTTAGGTAATTGAAAGATGTTAAAACTTTATAAGTTTCAGAAATTTCATTTTCAATTGCAACAAAGCCATCTTTCTCTAATCTTTCAATGAGTTTTTTTACCCTCTCTGTATAATTCTTTCTATCGCCACCCATTCGCTTAAAACTCTCTAATTTTGATTTTAAATCCACATTATTTTTAAGCTGATTAACAATATCTGCAGGTGAGAATCTGAATCCAACATCAAAAGAGGTATCATAAGTTTTAAAAAAATCTAAAATATCTATCCATTGGAAAACCATATTTATTTTTCGTTCTAAGTCAACATTTTTCTCTTTACGACTGAAATAGAAATATTCATTTCCATATTCTAAAATATAGTTTATTTTTAGAAAATATTCGTACAAATCATTAAATGTATCTTTTTCTTCTAAAACTCTATACAGCTTTTGAATTCGCTCATTTGGGCTATTTGAAGAGATAAATTGACCTCTTTTTAGTATCTCAAATATGTCAGAAGTATATTTTGTCATATTATATTATTTTGCATAAACCATCGCATATTCAACACCATTAGCTGATTGGAACTCATTTTTTATCTCTAATTCATTTTCATAAAGAGAAATTATTTGACAAAAAACTGTAACTCGTTCATAAAAATCGACCTCTTTATAAAAATCATAGTTGTAAATGAAGTTAAATAAATTATCACTTGTAGCCATAAATCTATTTCTAATCTCCTCATAATTTATCATAATCTCTTCTTCAATATTACTTTCTAAAAATTCCGATGAAATAGCATCTGCAACTTCGATTTTTATAATTTCTCTATTTTTAAAGTTTTTGGATAATCGTTTAATTATTTCAAAGGTATCTTCATCTGTTCGCAACAAGTCAAGAGAAAGGTTTAATGGCTCAGCTACTCTTCTTTCAAATATTAGATCGCTTTTCAGAGATAAAACTTGTCTAATGTTTGATTCAGCTTCAATAATAAAATGATCTTTTAAATATTTCAATTTACGTAACTTATCAGAAAATTCACTATGAATCTTTATCTGATTTAAATAATCAATAATCTGCTTCTCAATTTCAATTAAATTATGTGACACTTCATTTAATTGATGTTTTAACTCACTTATAATTCTGTTTAACTCATCATCCATTGCTTTATTAAAAAAGGTTACTTCTTCCTCATCTATAAGCAATTGAGTCTGACTAATTAATTTACGTATGAGATCACGTTTTTTATCAAGATTTTCTAATTTTAATTTTTTAATTGAATAGTTTACTTCATTTTTAAAAGTGTAATCGACCATATTCCTTAATTCAATAACACTTTTAACTGTTACAAAGCCAATTTTTCGGAAAAACTTTTTTATAACTCTTAAATAGCCATATTTTCTTGTTTCATTTGTCTCCTGTAAAAAATAAAGTACATTTTCTTTTATATTGCGAATATTTTCATCAATTGAAGATAAGTTTATCTCTTCACTAGCACCTAAAACGTGCTCAAAAAACTCTACATATAAATCATCAAGTTCGACTATTCCATTAGCTTCTCTTAGTACCTCCCTATCAATCAAATAATCAAGACGACTTTCATCGTATTCGACTAATTCTAGAGCATCACTATACTTGTAACTAATTGACGTTCTCTTAGAAAAGACCTCAGCAATTAATTTTGCTTCACGGTTTAAAGCTAAAACTAACTCTTTTATGTCATTAAAAGTAGTCATTCACAA
>CAZHHH010000033.1:0-22119 GCA_964532085.1 uncultured Marinilabiliaceae bacterium | reverse complement strand
TAGGCTAATAATAGCAAGCATTACAGGAGTATGAGTAAAAGCGGATATACAATAATATAAATTTAATATAAAATAATTAATAATATGAGAAATGTAGTTTTAATTTTTATTGTACTTTTTGTCCTATCTTGCGCTGGACCAAATACAGATTCGGAGTGTAAGCCTGGAGAAATAACAGACTCTAGAGATTTGCCAGAAAATATTCCTGGTGAAACTATGGGCCAAAAACTTGAAAGTTTACTGTTTTGGAATCAAGAGGAGAAAGAACGCCGATTTAGCAAAATGCATATTATTTATCCAAGTATAGCAGTTCCCGTTGGTAAGGCCTCTAGACTAGAATCTGGAATTAAAATTCAACCTAAGTGGGATGATTACAATATTAACTCTTATATGGAAGAAAATAGGGTTGGAGGACTTATTGTTGTTCATAATAATAAAGTTGTGTTAGAGGAATATGCTGACGGATTTGATGAAAACACCCTTTGGACCTCGTATTCTGTTGCAAAATCAATTTCATCTATGTTGGTTGGTGTAGCTTTAAAAAATGGAGACATTAAAAGTATGGATGATAAATTAGAGGCATATATACCAGAATTTAAAGGTAAAGATTATGGTCAGGTAACTGTAGAGCAGTTGCTAACTATGACTTCGGGGATTGCATGGAATGAAGATTATGTAGATGCTAATTCTGATGTGGCGCAGATGTATCAAAAGCCTTGTGATGGGGAAGAAGCGCATATTCTAACATATATGAAAGATTTAAAATCTACTAATAATCCGGGCGAAGTTTGGAATTATAGTACAGGTGAAACTGATTTGGTTGGGATACTAGTTCAGAAAGCTAGCGGAATGAGCCTTGGAGAATACTTGTCTGAATTCATTTGGAAGCCTTTTGGAATGCAAACTTGTGGCTATTGGTTGGCAGATGAGTGCAGTAATTTAAATATAGGAGGAAGTGGATTGTCAGCCAGCCTTAGAGATTATGCAAAATTAGGATTATTGATGCTCGATGATGGTAAAATCAATGGAGAATCAATATTTGCAGATTCTTGGTTAGAAAATGCCACAAAATCACTCTACAGCACTGATGAAGCTGAAGGAGGATATGGGTATCTGTGGTGGAGAAATGCTGATGGGAGTTATTTAGCCCAAGGTATTTTTGGACAAATGTTATATATCAATCCAGAAAAGAATTTAGTAATTTCACAGTATGCAGCTTGGCCTTTGGCAGGTTCTGAGGAATTGTCACAAAAGAGAATCGAGATGATTAATGCAGTAATTGCAGAAATATAATATTGAAAAGTGGTAGTGATATGGAAGTATTACTACCACTTTTAATTTATGTTTCCTCTGGTTTTATCATCTCATTATAATGCTCAGTAAAAATATTTGGACTAGGTCTCACTTGTAGTTTCTCTTTAAATCTATAAACAGGTTTTATATCTCTATAATCCAGTTGTACACCTTTTAGCTCAATTTTTGGAGTAAGAAAGTATGTACTATAATCACCTTCACTAATTATATCATTAACCCAATCCATCATATAATTTGGGTCATATATTTCAAAATCTAGATAGTCTTTATTTGGTTTTCCTGGTCCTGTATACCAATGTTTACGGCGTTTAATATCTCTTAAGCGTATTTTTTTATTTTGATTAAATCTACCGCCAACTAAATCCATAGGAATTTTCTTTTGGATTAGCCATTGATCTTTTATCTCTTCATCTATATATATACCGCCACTCTCTATTGCACCCAAGCATAGAGCAGTACATCCAGCTCCTTCACCTTCGTATAATGGCCAAAATACACCTCCATAAAAGCTACTTGGTGGGAATAAGTAGTTCTCTTGATGTGCATTAAAATAGTTGATGAATTCTATAATTTGGCTAGCACTCTCTTTACTAAGCAAAATGGAAATAAAATTTACCTCGGCATGTTTATAATTAAAACTCAGATTTTCGATAATCCCTTTTTTATCTTCTCTTTCAGAGTCAAAAGCTATACCTAACAATCCAAGTCCAATTTTTTCTTTAAACATTAGGTCTTTCATCTCTTTATAAACACTAGGAGCAATTCCAAGCCATAAACTATCGTTTTCAACTAAGCTAGACTTTAATACAAAAGATGCATGACCTAAAAAACGTTTACCTTTTTTACCAGAAACTGTTTTAAACCAAGATTTTTTAACTGTTTTAAATAGTGATGACGGACTCTCCCAATCTAAAGGATGTGGAGAACGTGTGAGGAAAATTATAAGCTCATGCTTATCCGATTCTTTAGTATCTTGAGCAGAAACAGATAATCCTATGAGTATGAAAAAAAAAAATAAACTTCGTTTTAGTATATTTTGAACGTCCATAATACAAACTTAAATAAAAAAATCTTTTTTTAAGCTATATAATGTATGAGTTAATTTATTTTAGCATTAATTTGGCTTTATTCTAATTTGTTTAGAGAAAAACTTAGATTGAAAAACATATCTAAAATCAAACTAAGAATGCTCAATTGCATTGATTAGATAGGTAATATAGATAGTCAATTATTTTTTCAATTGTTCATTTATATTAACTTTATAGAGAATATTGGATTAAAATGTTTTTATAAATAAGAGGATTAGATATGACAAACAAAGAAAAAATGCTAAATGGCGACTATTATATTAGTTGGGATGAAGAGTTGACATTCGAAAGAGAAAGAGCAAAGGAAATTCTCTTTGATTTTAATAAAATGAGACCATCTTTGAGAGAAGAGAGAGAGAAATTAATTCAGAAGCTCTTTGGCAAGGTTGGTAAAAATAGCTGGATTGAATCCCCTTTTAATTGTGATTATGGAAGCAATATATATGCTGGTGATAATTTTTATGCAAACAGCAATTGCTCAATTTTAGATTGTGCAAAAATTACTCTTGGTAATAATGTTTGGATTGGTCCAAATGTAGGCTTTTACACACCAAACCACGCTTTTGACAGTAAAGAACGAACTGCAGGGTTTGAACGTTCTCTTCCCATAACCGTTGGCGATAATGTATGGATATCAGGCGGTGTTTCAATTGTTGGTGGAGTTACCATTGGTTCAGATTCTGTAATTGGTGCAGGGAGTGTGGTGGTTAAAGATATCCCGTCGGGTGTGGTTGCTGTTGGTAATCCGGCAAGAGTTATTAGAAAAATTACCGAAAAAGATAGATTAGGGTTAATAAACGAATAAATAAACACTTATAATTATACATTACTATGACAAACGTTTCTTCAAACAATAAAAAAGGTGCTTTTAAAGCCGAGGATTGTTCAATTTCTATAAATGGAGTTTTATTTTCAAAATCACTAAATGGTGCGAGTGATATGACTGAGCAGATTGATGAAAATAAAATCGTAATGAGCAGTAATGCAAAAACTGACTTTTTTAATGCACCTTACGGAGACCAAAGGCAAGCGGATGCACAGGTGTTATTGCATACCATTAATAATAAAGAGCCATTTACATTTACTGTTAAAGTTAGACCTGAATTTTCTGAAACTTATGATGCGGGTGCAGCTTATATGTTTGTGAATAATGAGCATTGGCTAAAGTTTGCCTTTGAAATGGACGAGAAAAAAGAGACAAGAATTGTAACTGTAAGAACAGAAAAAACTTCAGATGATAATAATCACGATGAGGTAACTGAAAAATATGCTTATCTGAAAATATCTTCAGATGTAAACACTATCGGATTTTACTATTCAATAGATAAAGTTAAATGGCAGTTAGTTCGAGTTTTGAAAAATGAATTTCCTGAACCGGTTTATATTGGCATCAGCTCACAATCTCCTCGTGGCGATGGAATTAAGGTGGCGTTTGAGGATGTGTCATTAACCAATGAAGCAATAAAAGATTTTAGGAAAGGGGTATAAGTTTTGGGTTTGAAATTTCTGTTGTCCGATTAAAAATTTTAGATTCTTCACTTCGCTCAGAAACGAAGTTCAGTGTAGCTAAATCTCATCTTGAGTTCTGCATTGGGACACCCAAAAGCAGATGAATATCTTTATATATATCTTATTTGTCACATTCAACCCACTTTGGGGTTGATTTGCATTGGGTTATCTACCCCGCAATGAATTACGGGGTTATCCATATTTCACCCCATTTGGGGTGATTTTCAATACGTAAAATTAAAATATACAAAAATACGATATGTACATCAACACCGAATGGTGTTATATGTTATTAACCCCATAATTTATTATGGGGCTAATAATCTCTTAACACCAACCCCCTCGCCATAGGCGAGACACGCGTAGCGGGTTGTACTAATAGTAATATTTTGAACTGTCCTAAAAAAACACATATTTATACTATTTCTTGAGTTCCGCATTGGGACACCCAAAAATAGATGGTTTTCTTGGTATATGGTTGATTTTCATTCATTTAGTTTTTATATCTCAAAGATGTGCGGAAGACAAGTCATTTCGAACGAAGTTCAGCGTAGCTAAATCTATTTTTAAATCCAAAGAATTTTATTATATCTGTACCCCTTTATTAACAGTAAGTGCATAAGTAACTATAAAAACAATTAGGACGCTATTGCTTTGTAATTAGTTATCGGGTAATAGTATTTGAAAATTAAAATCATTACCTTTCTATTCAAAATCACATCATTTTTTTATCTTTATAGTTGAAAATATTGAGATTGATTTATGAGAATATTGCATACTGCCGACTGGCATTTAGGAAAACGTCTGGATTTTTACTCTCGACTTGAAGAACAAAAGATTGTACTGGAGGAAATTATCGATATCGCTAATGAAAAAGAGGTTGATATGGTAATTATCGCCGGTGATTTGTTTGATAATTTTACTCCCTCCAATGAGGCGATGGAACTTTTGTATAAAACATTAAACAGATTGGCTAAACGGGGCAAAGTGCCTGTTGTAGCTATTGCTGGAAATCACGATTCTCCTGATAGAATCAATGTTCCAGATGTTTTTGCTCGTGAAAATGGAACTCTTTTTATTGGATATCCTACTGATAAATTACCACTTATAGAGATTGAAGATGGTTTTAGCATAACAAAATCAGATGAGGGGTTTGTTGAATTTAAACTGCCTAAATGTAATTATCCTATTCGTTTGATACATACGGCTTTCGCTAATGAATTGCGACTAAAAGAGTGCTTTGCTGATGACAAAGAGACAGCTTTGCAAACAGCTCTTGCCAATAGATGGCAGAAATTAGCGGACAAATATTGTGATAGTGAGGGAGTTAATCTTTTAACAACTCATCTTTTTATCCAAAAAAAAGGTGGAGAAGAACTTGAAGAGCCAGATGGAGAAAGACCTTTAAAAATAGGAAATGCAGAAATGTTATATTCTAATATCATCCCAAAAGAGATACAGTACGCGGCATTAGGGCATCTGCATAGAAGACAGAATGTTGGCGAAAATCAACCAGCATATTATAGCAGTTCGATTTTAAGATATTCGTTTTCAGAAGCTTATCAACAGAAATATGTGATTATTGCAGATATTGAGCCCAATAAAGAGCCAAAAATAGAGTATGTGCCTATTTCTGGAGGCAAAATATTGGAAAGAAAAACATTCGATTCTGTTCCAAAAGCTGTTGCGTGGTTAGAGGAAAATCAAGATGCGTTGGTTGAGTTAACCATTGAAAGTGATGAGTTTATGACCGCAGAAGAGCATAAAGATATCCAAAATGCTCACGATGGTATAATTTTCCTTATTCCAAAAGTGAAAAAGGAACAGGGTGGTGAAAACAGTGCCAAAGAGATAGATTTATCACAAGATATAACCACACTTTTTAAAGAGTATTTTGTCTCAAAAAAAGAGCAAGAGCCAAATGAAGAGATTATGAGCTTGTTTAACGAAATTTTGAATAACTAATGATACCATTAAAACTAACTTTTGAAGGACTATATTCATACCAAGAAAAGCAAACTATAGATTTTGAACAGCTGACAGCAGCTGGAATATTCGGAATTTTTGGAGAAACAGGTTCTGGAAAATCAGCAATTCTTGAGGCAATTTCTTTTGCACTGTTTGGGCATACTGAAAGGCTGAACCAGAGAGACGAACGACTATATAATATGTTGAATTTAAAATCTGATAGGTGTGAATTAGATTTTGAGTTTTTAAATTTTAAGAATGAAAAATTCCGTGTTGTTCGAAGTTTTAGAAGAAATTCAAGAAACTATGCTGATGTTAAGCCACATACAAACGTGCTTTATAAGTATGTAGATGGAGAATGGAATCCAACAGAGGTGCCTGTAGATGAAATTTTAAATATAACATACACCAACTTTAAACGCACAATTATTATTCCTCAGGGTCAATTTAAAGAGTTTTTAGAACTTGGTCCAACAGATAGAACTAATATGTTGGAGGAGATTTTTCAATTAGAAAGATTTGATTTGGCAGGAAAGGCAATCTCTTTACAAAGTCGAACAAAAGCAGAACTTGACAAAATTGAGGGTGAACTAAAAGCTTATGAAGAGATATCAAAAGAGATTATTACTCAACAGAAAGAGGAGTTTAAAAAAGAAGAATTAGTTTTTAAAACTGAGAAAAAAGCTTTAGAAGAGGTAAAGGTTAAGTATCAAGAACTTAAAAAAGTGAAAGATAGTTTTGAAACTTTACAAAAAGATAAGGTTCGTTTTGAAAAAATGAATTCTGAGAAGAAAGCTATTGAAGAACAGAAAAAGAGAGTTGAAGAGTATGAAAAGGTTTCAAGAAGTTTTGCTCCTCTTTTGAAAGAAAAAACTGAACTAAAAAGTGATATTCAAAAGCGAGAAAAGGAATTAGCTAGTGAAAATAAAATATTAGAAGAGCTTAAAAAGGAGAGGATTAAACAGCAAATACTTTTAGAGCAAATTGAACCATATTATAAAAATATAAATGAGCGTAGAAAAGAGGAGGGAGAGTATAGTTTTGTAATAAATGCTCGTGAAGCGATGTTGAAATTGGCAAAGTCAGAAAAAGATATCGCTACAAAAACGGCAGAGTTTGATAATCTGTTAAAACAAATTGAGACTGTTGAAAACAGTATCAAAGCAAACGAAGCTGATGTTGCTAAAAAGAAAAAAGAGATAATTGAACCAGCTGTTTTATTAGGTGTAAGTCAATGGTTTATCAATAAAAAGCAGATAGATGAAAATATTGAAAAATATCTTGCGAAAATAGAGAGTGATGGCAAAAATATAGAAACATTAACCACCAATTTGAAGGAGCTGGGAGTTACGTTGGAAAATTATGAGAAATATTTTTCAGAAAGTTTTAATCAAGTAAAAACTAAGCTTCAAAAACTTGAAAAGTCGGAACAGGAGTTACTAATTCAGCAAAAATTATCTGAATATAGCGATGCACTGCACAATGGTGAGCCGTGTCCGCTGTGTGGCTCAGAAGATCATCCAAATGTTGTGCAAATTGATAGTGTTAGTGAGCATCTTAAAGCCGTTGAGGTTGATGTAAAACTGTTAAAAAATGAGGAGTTAAAACTACAAAAAGCACAAAACAGTGTGGTTCAAATTGTTGCTAATATAAATAGTGTTAGAAAACAGCAAGAAGCAGATAATAAATCGCTTGTGGAATTAAAAGCAAAACAGAAAAGTCTGGATGAAAGTTTTGTTTGGAGTGATTATGACAAGAATGACTTTTTCCAATTTGAGACAAAACGTAAAGAGTCAGAAAAGATATCAAAAGAGGTTGCAGTAATTGAAAAACAGATAGGAGAGAGTCGTAAAAATTCAGAAAATCTGCACAAAGTGAGAGATGAAAATAATAAAACATTAGAATCTTTACGACTTACTAAAAATGAGGCAACAACAGCTATTGCACTTAATAAGCAGAATTTAACTATCCTTAATTTTGATGATTTTGCTGAGCTTGATTTAGAACAAATTAAAGCTAAAGAGCAAAAACTTAAAAATGAAAACGACAAGATAGAGCGTAAACATAAAGAGGTGAATGACGAGATTTCAAAACTGCAATCGCAAATTGCAGAAAAGGAAGGTAGTATTACTGCGATAACAAATCAGCTTAAAGAGTTTGTGTCAAAACTGAAAGTTACTGAAGATAAAATAGTCTCAGAATGTGAGAAGTTTACAATCTCTGAAGAAAAGGTTGTGGAAATTCTAAAGCAATCTATTGATATTGATGCAGAACGCAAAAAGATAAATGAATTTCAAATAGAGTTTGAAACGTTAAAAAACAAAATCAATGAACTTGAAAAAGAGCTTGCGAAAGTTGAGTTTAGTACTGAAAAATATGCTCTTGTAGAAAAAGAATATCTTGAAAAAGAAGAGGCTTTATCTAAATTAAATGAGAAAATTATTGGTCTCAAAAATGAGATTGAACGTTTGGAAAAAGCATTTTTAAAGAAAGAGGAACTTCTTAAAAATCAATCAGAATTGAGCAATAGATATGAGAATTTAAGAACGATTTCAGGTCTTTTTAAAGCAAAGGGTTTTGTGAATTATATCTCAGGCATCTATTTACGTCAGCTTTGTGAGCAAGCTAATGTTCGCTTTCAGCGAATCACTCGTAATAGGTTAAGCTTGCAAGTAAATGAAAAAAATGATTTTGAAGTTATAGATTATCTTAATGGAGGAAAAACCAGAAGTGTAAAAACCTTATCTGGTGGTCAATCTTTTCAGGCATCATTGAGTTTGGCATTGGCTTTGGCAGAGAGTGTACAAGCAAAATCGAAAACTGAGAATAATTTCTTTTTTATTGATGAAGGTTTTGGTACGCAGGATATAAATTCTGTAAATCTAATTTTTGAAACATTGCGAAACTTAAATCAAGAGAATAAAATTGTTGGTGTAATATCGCACGTCGATGAGTTGAAAGAGCGCATTCCATCATCGTTGGTTGTTACAAAAGACGATGAAAATGGCAGTACCGTTAAACAGACTTTTGCTTAAGATTTATGAGCGATTTGTTAATGGCATTTTAGAATGTTGTAGAGACACACGGCTGTGTGTCTCTACAATATTTTACTCTTTATAATCTACACCTCTCTCAATAAAGACCTCTTTTGCTACAGTTAGTGCATTAAGTACTTTAGGAAAGCCAGTGTATGGTAAAAGATGAATTATTGCATTGATAATATCGCGTGGTGTTAAGCCAGCTGTCAATCCTGTATTAACGTGCAATCTAATTTGTGGAGCTAAACCTTGCGAAGCTAATGAAGCAATTGTCAACAAGGTTTTTTGACCATTATCCAGACCGTCACGTGAATAGATATCACCAAAAGCAAATTCAACGATATATTCTTCCAACTTTGAATCTAAGTCCATTAAATTGTCAAAAGTTATTGAGTATGTTGGATTTTCCGACTTGTCCTCATACTCTTTTATAATATCCATTCCTACTTTATAACGTTTCGATTTTTCCATTTTATATGATTTTTATAATTTATGTTTATTATTTATTTTACGATGCTCTCGTTATATTTTTACCATTAAATCCAGTGAACCATCAAGCCCTAATTCAATAATTTTTTTTAGAGTTGAAAGGCGCACCTCTTTTATATTATTTTCAATTTTTGAGATGTATGATTTATTCATACCAACTTTTTCTGCAAGTTGTTCTTGAGTCATACCTTTCTCAAGTCGAGCCTGTAGAAGCATTGCGCCAATTTTAAAATCTTCATATCCAGATTCTAATTCCTCACGTTTTTCAGTACCTCTTTTACCGTAATTTTTATCTTTAAATTCGGATAAAGTAATTATGTTTTTATCTTTCATTTTCATACTCTTTTTTAATCGTTAATGCTTTCTTTATCTCCTTTTTAGGAGTTTTCTGCGTTTTTTTTTGAAAAGAATTAATTGTGACTACGAGTTTACCTTCATCAAAAAAACAAAAAGTTCGAAATATATTTCCACTTTGTTTTACCCTGATTTCATATAGACCTTCAGTTCCTTCTATCTGTTTTAGATATATCGATGGAACCCTTTCCAAATCTTCAATTACTTCAAAAGTCCAAATAAATTTATCTTTTACTTTTTGTGATTGTTTGTTAAAGAATTCTTGAAAATAATCTTTATAAAAAACGATGGTTCTATACTTCTTGTCTTTCATTACTTACAAAGATATTAAAAGTTTCACTATAGTACAACTTTGTTGTTGAGAAAAGATAGCGATTTTAGGGGTGAAAAAGATAATTGTTTCATTTAGAGATGTGTTTATATTATTACAAACTTATATGCAATAATACTGAAATTAGACATAGGTTTATAAGACTTTTCCACTCTCCTCTTTCAACTTTCAGTTTTCCACTTCCATCTAGTTATTGTAGCTTCGATGGGATTCGAACCCATATCATCAGAACCGGAATCTGACATTCTATCCATTGAACTACGAAGCCATTTTTTATAATTACAAAAGTAGTTAAATTTTAGCTTTGTAAAAATTAAATATCATCTTCAGAAAGTTCCATTATTAAAATGTGTTTCTCATTTGGTTGCACTGTTACAGGATGATAATGCGTATTTGCACTTTCTACACAAACAAAAGATAGATAATCATCGTCGCCCAAATCGCTCATTTTTACAGAAAGTTCTTTCCACGGATTCCATACAACTGTTGATAAACTCCCTTTTTTTGAAATCTTAATTTTTCTGTTAAAATTGATGTCTATAATTTCGCAAGTAGTATCACTATTCAGATAATCTCTGTCAGTTTGACGCGAGATTTTGATAGGGCTTTTTTCACCTTCAAAAGGTTCTTCCAAAATTATAGTTTCCATATAATTCTGATTTTCTAAACCTGCGATAGTTAGACTGTTTATATCACCCACATTAAAATAGCTGTGAAGTGCTTGTGAGAATGTGAATTCTGCCTCATCTAAATTCTCAGTTTGCCATTTTACTAAAAGAGATTTTCCAATAATAATTTCAAATTCAACTTTGAAATTATATTTCCATAATTTTTTAGTTGCTTCACTACTTGAAAGAGAGATAATTAAACGTGTTTCACCTGTTAAAAGCTGTTCAGTTTTTTCAATATCCCACTTTGATATTCTTGCAAATCCATGATTAGGCAACTCTTTATTGGTAGGGTGTGCATTAAACCAGGGAAAGCAGACTGGTATTCCACCTCTTATTGCTTTGCCAACTCTGAATTCGGCTTGAGAACTGACAAAAAGCAAATCTTTTGACCCATGTGGTTTAAATGATAAAACTTGACCACCGTAAAGTGAAATTATTGCACTTGAATGGTCGTTAGAAATCACAGCCATCTGCATATCATTCTCCTCTTGAAATAGCAAGATGTCCTTAATTCCAAACTTTTGATTTAATTCATCTGTATTCATAATATATAGGTTTAAGCTATAATTTATATTTCTGTAACAACTAATTTTATAGTGATTCAAAAAGTTTTGTTAAATTCGCAAATTAAAACTATTATTTAGCAAACAGTTAGATAATAGTATTCTTTTTAACAAATATAAGATTAATAATTTATAGTCAATAATAACCTATTATGGAGTACAATTTTACAGATATTGAGAAGAAGTGGCAAGAGTATTGGGTAAAAAACAATACTTATAAAGTAACTGTTGACCCATCAAAGCCTAAGTTTTATGTGTTGGATATGTTCCCTTATCCTTCGGGTGCGGGTCTTCACGTTGGACATCCTTTGGGTTATATTGCATCAGATATTTTTAGTCGTTATAAGCGCTTAAATGGGTTTAATGTTCTGCATCCAATGGGTTATGATGCTTATGGCTTGCCAGCAGAGCAATATGCTATTCAAACAGGGCAACATCCTGCGGTTACAACCGAAGAGAATATTGCAATGTATCGTGAACAGTTGGATAAAATCGGGTTCTCTTATGATTGGGATAGAGAAGTTAAAACTTGTGATCCTGATTATTACAAATGGACGCAGTGGGCATTTATCAAAATGTTTGAACACTATTATGATAATGATAAACAAAAAGCTAAGCCAATTACTGAATTAGTTGCTCATTTAGCTAAAAATGGTACAGAAGGTTTAAATGTTAGTCAAACTGAAGAGTTAGTTTTAACTGCCGATGAGTGGAATAATGCCTCTGAAAAAGAGCAACAAGAGATTTTGCTTAATTATCGTTTGGCATATTTAGCTGACACTATGGTTAATTGGTGTCCGGCTTTGGGAACTGTTTTGGCTAATGATGAGGTTAAAGACGGAGTTAGTGAGCGTGGCGGTCATCCTGTTGAGCAAAAGCGCATGAAACAGTGGCTGTTGCGTGTTTCGGCGTATGCAGAGAGATTGTTGTCAGGTTTAGATAAAATTGATTGGAGCGATTCACTAAAAGAGATACAACGTAATTGGCTTGGGCGTTCAGAGGGTGCTGAGATGGTTTTTAAAGTGAAAGATTCTGATGTAGAGATGAAAATTTTCACCACTCGTGCCGACACAATTTTTGGAGTTACTTTTATGGTTTTAGCACCAGAAAGTGAGTTAGTTGAACAAGTAACTACAGCTGAACAAAAATCAGCAGTTGATAAATATATTGAGCAGACAAAAAAACGTACAGAACGTGAACGCCAAATGGAGGTTAAGAAAGTTACTGGGGTTTTTACCGGTGGTTATGCCATAAATCCACTTTCTAACGAAGAAATTCCTATTTGGGTTGGTGATTATGTATTGGCGGGTTATGGAACAGGTGCAATTATGGCTGTTCCTGCACACGATAGTCGCGACTTTGCTTTTGCACGTGAATTTAATCTACCAATTCCACAAGTGGTTGTTCCAATTGGTGAAGAACCGGCAGATACTTCTACGTGGAGTGATTCCATTGATTCGAAAGATGGAACGATGATAAATTCGGGTTTTTTGGATGGTCTAAATGTGGAAGATGCCATTGAAAAAACTAACCAATATGTTACTGAAAAAAGGATTGGTGAAGTAAAAGTAAATTACCGTTTGCGTGATGCTATTTTTAGTCGTCAAAGATATTGGGGAGAACCATTTCCTGTATATTACAAAGATGGTGTGCCTTATATGCTTGATGAAGATAAATTGCCTTTGGAACTTCCTGAAATTGACAAATACCTACCTACCGAAACGGGTGAACCACCTTTGGGAAGAGCCGAAAATTGGAAAACCGAAGATGGGTATCCTTTAGAATTGAATACAATGCCAGGTTTTGCAGGTTCTTCTGCATACTATTTGCGTTATATGGATCCAAAAAACAGTGAGGTACTTGTCAGCAAAGAAGCTAATGAATATTGGCAAGATGTTGATTTGTATATTGGTGGAACAGAACACGCTACCGGACATTTGATATATTCACGTTTTTGGAATAAATTTTTATTTGACCTTGGATTGGTAGTAAAAGAAGAGCCTTTTAAAAAGCTTGTAAATCAAGGTATGATTCAAGGACGTTCAAACTTTGTATATAGAATTAAAGGCACAAATAAGTTTGTGTCGCTTAATTTGAAAGACGAATATGATACTACAGAACTTCACGTTGATGTAAACATTGTTCATCACGATGTTTTAGATATTGATGCTTTTAGAGCTTGGAATCCAGAGTATAAAGATGCAGAATTTATTCTTGAAGATGGTAAATATATTTGTGGTTGGGCAGTTGAAAAGATGTCAAAATCTATGTTCAATGTTGTCAATCCGGATGTAATTGTAGAGCAGTATGGTGCCGATACATTGAGACTTTATGAGATGTTTTTAGGTCCTTTGGAACAATCAAAACCTTGGGATACTAATGGAATTGATGGAGTGCATAGATTCTTGCGTAGAGTATGGGGACTTTTCTATGACCGCAATGGTGAGTTGATTGTAACAGAAGATGAGCCTACTGCAGATGAACTAAAAGTACTGCACAGAACCATCCAAAAAACAGCGACCGACATTGAAAGATTCTCATTCAATACTGCAGTAAGTTCTTTTATGATTTGCATCAATGAACTACACGATTTAAAGTGCCATAAACGAGCTGTTATTAAGCCGTTTTTGGTATTGTTAGCACCTTTTGCACCGCATATTGCAGAAGAGTTATGGAGCAGATTAGGACACACAGAGACGATTTGTGATGCAGAATGGCCCGAGTTTAAAGCAGAGTATTTAGTTGAGTCAACGGTTGAATATCCAGTTTCATTTAACGGTAAAATGCGCTTCAAACTAAGTGTTGATGCCGGATTAACTGTTCCTGAAATTCAAAAAGTCGTTTTGGCAAATGAGCAATCTGAAAGATGGATGGAGGGTAAACCAGCCAAAAAAGTGATTGTTGTACCAAATAAAATAATAAACATTGTAATATAATATACAATTTTCCATAGTGAAAGGACTGTCTTCGGGTGGTCCTTTTTTGTTATGGGGATGTTTTTTCGGTCGCCTACGTGGGCGACCGAAATCTTTTTTAAACTCGCCAATTGCTTTCTGCAAAAAGCAATTATTTGCAAAGATGCTTTGTTTGTAAAGCAACAATTTCTATATTTGATTTTTAAAGAAAGCGATATGGAGAATTTATTATTAGAATTTCAGAAAAAAATCACACGTGTTTCGTTAAATGTTGAAAGATATTTAATAAACCGAATAGATTTAAACAACCGTTTAATTGCAATAAAAGGAGCAAGAGGTTCAGGTAAAACAACACTATTACTTCAACTTGCAAAAAAATATCTGCCATTAAAAACTACTCTATATGTAAGTTTAGACCATATTTATTTTTTCGAAAATAAACTCTATGATTTGGCAAAACAGTTTGAACAGTATGGCGGTACTCATCTGTTACTTGACGAAGTGCACAAATATCCTAATTGGTCAAGAGAGATAAAGTTGATTTATGATAATTATCCTGATTTGAATGTGATTTTCACCTCTTCATCAATGCTTGAAATCTATAAAGCTGAATCCGATTTAAGTCGTAGAGCTGTCGTTTATAATTTAAAAGAACTATCATTTAGAGAATTTCTACTTTTTGAGACTAAAAAAGAGTATCAATCATATTCCTTATTAGAAATATTGGAAAATCATAATCAAATTGCAACAGAAATTTTAAGTGAAATAAAACCCATTCCTCTTTTTGAAAAATATCTAAAAATTGGTGCATATCCATATTATAAAGAGAATGAAGAAACATATATTTACAAACTGCAAAACACAATAAATCTTATTATTGAGATAGATATTAATGCTGTTGAAGATATGCAATATGACACACTGTTAAAACTTAAAAAGTTACTGATTGCTGTAGCCTCAAGTGCGCCATTTACGCCTAATATTACAAAACTTAGTGAACGTATCGGCGTATCTCGCAATATGTTAGTGCAGAGTATCAAAATTTTAGAACGTGCAGGTTTGGTAAATGAATTATATAAAGATAATTCTGGCATTGGGATGTTGACAAAACCCGAAAAATTATATCTTAACAATACAAATTTAATGTACGCTCTTGCAAAAGAGAACATTAGCGTTGGCAACGTTCGTGAGACTTTCTTTTTAAATCAATTTAAAGGATTGTATGAAATAAATCTTTCAGAGCAAGCAGATTTTATAATTGATAAAACTTATACTTTTGAAATAGGAGGAAAAAATAAAAGCAAAAAGCAGATTTCTGCAATTAAAAATGGTTTTATTGCAAAAGATAATATTGAAATTGGAGTTGGGAATATTATTCCTGTTTGGCTGTTTGGGTTTTTGTATTGAAAGACAAAAATCAATCAAAACTATTTTCAATCCAAGCCATTTTTGCTACCTCTTCCATCCGTTCTTTATTGTATTCATAATTCCTCTTATTGTTGTAGAGAAAAAGAATTTTATTTCGAAATTGCTTTGGGAACTTCGGAGGATAGGCATAGCCATCTGTGAAAACTAACAAGCCATCATAAGATTTATTGTTTTTTAGATAATAATCGATTGGAGGTTGGAAATCTGTACCACCACGCCCTAAAACTTTTATTTCTTTTTTTGCTTTCTGAAAAATGAGAGGTTCTCCTTTAATTTCTGTATCAAACTGAATAACAGAAATTTGTTTTATTCCATATTTGAAGAATCTGTTGATAATTGAGTAAAAGTTTTGCAAATCTTTATTTAAAATAGAACCACTAACATCTATTGCTATTAGGAGGTGTGTAGTAAAATCACTTTTTCTTCCCATATATAGCCATCCATAACGTCGCGAAGGTTTAAATCTGGTCAACACGTGTTGACTCGAAATTATAGAAGCATTAAAACTTCGAATTATTTTACGATAATCAACTTGTGGTCTTAGATTAGCAATAATAGTTTCTTTTAAATAATGAGGTATGCTGCCCCACTGTGATGAGTCATTAGCAATGTTTTCTATAACTTCCTTGATTTTTTCAGTTTGATAAGCATCATCTTCCCATAGCTCTGTCTCCTCGGCAGAGGAGACAGGAAATATTTTAGCTAGTTTATCATAATTTACTTGATTATCAGAATCGTTTGAGTTGGTGTTAAATGAACTATTTGTTTGTAATTGAATCAGTTCTTTCAGATAAAATTCAAAGTTTTGATGGAAATAATCTTTACTAGAGTTTGGCCAAATATCTTTTGCTCGAGGTTCAAGCTCATTAAATTGATAAAACTCATTAAGTGTGATATTGCTTGCTAAATAGGCAATAGCTTTATTGTTGTGGTGGCGATAGGGGTGAAGAAGTAAAATTCGAATAACTTCAACTTTTAATCGCTCTTCCAATTGCTCTTTAGTCAACGTTTTTATAAAATCAGGATTATATTCAATTCGGCCTTGACCACTTCGGAAATACTTAATTTTTAGATTACTAACAATCTTATGAGAAAGCAAGATGAGTAGCATAAGTGGTTCACGAACAAACCATCTGTCCGTGATTTCCGAAAATCTACGTTTGATATCATTGTTATCTTCTATCATAAATCTATATTTTTAATAAAATTGACAATGTTATCGTAGATGTAGGGTGAGTGCATAAGTATGGCAACTTTTGATTTTGGATAATAGTCGGAATTATAAAGTGTTGTCCAATGAGCCAAAGCTTCGTTCAATTTATTATCGCTTAAATAACGAATATATTCTTCGGTGTTTTGCACAAATTTTTGTAGAGTTTCTTGATTCTCTTCGGTTTCTAAAATTCTAAAAAGTCCTTCATTCAAATTGGCAAGATCGTGTGTTTTCATTTTGTTAATCTGTGATTTGTTTTTCAAAAAATTAGAGAATAGTTTTCGGATATCTAATGCATTCTCCATTTTTATAAAATTAAAAAACTTAACAGTAGTTGGAATTCCTATAATCCCTGCAACCATTTTTTCTGTAGTTCTGTTAAAATCTTTAATGTTTGAAATAATTTCTGAAACTCGATGCCATGCACGACGATCTGGACTACGCTTTAAATCTTGCTCATAATCAATCGTACTATCTAAAGAGTCGCGATTTTTATCAATGAAATCGATAATTCTACTATCAATTTTGTTTTCAGTCGCCCACAATAACCACTCTTGCACCGTAGGGGAGAATTGATAAATATTAAATCGAGAAACAAGAGCTGGGTCTAAATCTGTCAATTGATACTCATCGCCTTCATTGATTGCTACAATAATTTGACTCTCTTTTGGTAATGATCTATTCGCCAGTTTTTTATTAAGAGTTAAATCCATAACACTCTGTAAAATCTCAGGTCTTGCTCGATTTAGTTCATCTAGAAACAGTACGATAGGTTCATTATTTTCTGGAAACCAGAATGGTGGTCTGAATTCCGTTCTCTTTGTTGCATCATCCAAGTATGGCAAACCAATTAAATCGCCAGGATCGCTCATTTGTCCTAAAAAGAGTGTAACTACTTTTTGTTTCTTTTTTAGGAAATATTGTTGAATAATTTCAGATTTCCCGATTCCATGTTTTCCTACAAGCATAATGTTTTGATCTGTTGGTGTACTTCTAAGAATTGTCATTAATTCAGTGGTGTTTATTTTAATCATAACTGTTTATTTTTTCCAATTTGCTCTTTTTCTATTGCTAATGAGAGATTTAACATTGTCATTATTGATTATAGATTCATAGTTTTTTATAGTTCCCATAAGTTGAGGCATTATATCTCGAAATTTTCTAAAATAGATAGGGATATCGAGTTGTACTCCTCGCTTCATTTGCACAGACAGCATAACTTTATTATTTCCTTCTGTTTTGGTATAGTATTTATATCCGGAGTTTTGCAAAACTGTATCGACCCAAGCAATAATACTTTTCTCTGCTACATCATTAATTTTTTCCTGTTTTTCCTCTTTTGCAACAAACTTTTCTGCCTCAGTAATAATCTCAGGTAATTTATTTACGCAAGCTCTAAAGCGTGCTTCATTGCAATAATAACCCCAAGAATGTACATTATGCATTACAATACAGAGTACCTTCCGTGAACTTCTGTTTGTAGAAGATTCTTCAATTAATTTTATATATGATGAAGGGTTTAAGTATATAGCCCAGCCTGGCCTATGGCCATTTTCTTGATATTCTGATTTGAATCCTTGAAAAGAGTTAGATTGTAGTTCAGTTTCAACACTTTCCCAGTTACTTTTAGCTGTTGTTGGTAGTTTGTAAAGGTTTTTAATTTTATCACTTAAAAATTTTTTAAGTTTATTCTTGACTTTGTAAGAATATTGAATTGTTGATTTCATATTATTTTTTTACAAAAATATATGGTCAGTGTGTCAAGAGATGTCGTTGTTATTTATGTTTTGAAAATATTTTAATTTTAATGATATTTTGTATCATAAAGAGATGTCCTACGTATGATATTATGTTCGCCTATTCTTTAAGGATTCTCTAAAATGAGAGCTTTGTCACTATGTTTAAAAATTATTATTAGATACATCTAACTATGAAAATCCTCCATCTCTCCGACACCCACAGTCAGCATCATAAATTAAAAAAAACTTCCAGATGCAGATATAATTATCCATTCTGGTGATGTCTCTTTTGCAGGTTCAGAAAGTGAGATTGTTGATTTTATAGAGTGGTTTTGTCACTTGCCTTACAGATATAAAATTTTTATTGCTGGTAATCATGATAATTTCCTTTATGCTGCAAATATTGATGGTTTGCCTGAAAACTGCTTTTATCTGTGCAACTCAAAAATTGAGATAGAAGATAAAACGTTCTATGGAAATCCTCTCTTTATGGAAGATATAATTTCTGGAGAATATGAGGATAATATTAATAAGATACCTAGTGGAATTGATGTGTTAATCACACATCAGCCGCCTCACACTATTTTGGATTTATCAGGGAATATAAATTATGGTAGTCGAGAATTGTTAGAAAAAGTATTGGAAATTAAACCTAAATATCATCTCTTTGGGCATATTCATGATGCCTACGGTCTGCAGAAACAAAGTGAAATTACATTTATAAACTCAGCTGTTTTAGATGCAAATTATAATCTTACAAATAAACCGTCTCTGTTTGACTATTGATTTATAAAATCAAAGATGGTGCTATATTAATTGCAAAGTGTCGATTTCACTACGATTAGCACTTTGATATAAAATATTCTAGTCCCATTTAATTATAAATAGGAACAAATTTCACAAAACAGTATTAAAAGTAGTTACTATTTCTTTTTATGCCTACAGAAAATCGTCGTAGAGACATCTTTTGTCGTTGCATATTATTATCTTTATAGATAATAACCAAAAACAACTATTATGTCAAAAAGAGAATCATTTGCAAGATATATGCTTATTATAGATAAGTTGAGGAAGTTTTCAGCCAGTTTTGATGAGATGGCGACTTTTTTGGCAGAAGAATCTGAAATAACAGGTTATAATTATAACATTTCTTTACGCACTTTTCAACGTGATTTAAATGATATACGCTCGTTGTTCCATATTGATATACAAAACAATAGCGGTAGATATCAAATTGTGGAAGATAATTCTGAACTTAGTAAGCGAATTTTAGAGGCTTTTGATACTTTTAATGCTTTAAATTTAGTTGAGAAAATACCAACTCATATCTATTTTGAAAGTCGTAGACCTATGGGAACTGAAAATATGCGCAGTCTTTTACAAGCAATTGATTTGAAGAAGAAAATAACTTTTACTTATCACAAATTTTGGCAAAATGAGATCACTGAGCGAAAAGTAGAGCCTTATGCTTTAAAAGAATTTAAAAACAGATGGTATCTATTGTCAAAGGATTTAGGAGATAATAGAATTAAGACATTTGCTTTAGATAGGCTTTTCAACTTGAAAATTACAAAACAAGAGTTTTTACAAGATAAAGGATTTGATGTCGAGAATTATTTTAAACATAACTTTGGAATTATAACGCCAAATGATGGTAGACCAGAGGAGATAATCCTCTCTTTTGAGCCTTTTCAAGGTAAATATGTAAAGAATTTGCTGATACACTCGTCGCAAGAGGTTTTGATTGATAGTGAGGATGAGCTTAGAATAAAATTGAATATTGTCATAACTTTTGATTTTATTATGGAGTTGCTCTCTCATGGTGAAAAGGTAAAGGTTATTCAGCCCGAAAGCTTGAAGAAAAAGATGAAAAAACGGTTAGAAAAAGCATTGTTACATTATGTTTAGTGACTTTAGTTTTGCAAAGTTGATTTGTAGTTATTGATGTTTTTAGATATATTTGATTATGAGATGTAAATCAATAATTATGGAAACTAATGAGAAAAAGATAAAAGAACTTGCAGAAAATATCGTTGAGGCGGTAGTTAATTTAAGTTTAGGAAAAGAGCCAAAATTACTCTCTAACTCTGTTTTTAAATCAATGCAAAAACATCCCAACTTTATACGAATAAAAAATCTTGTTATAGAACATTTGCAGCTATTTGATGGTAAACTGGAGACAGCTGATGATTGGAAAAGATTGAATGATTTTAGGTTTAAACTTATCGAACTATATGAAAATAAGCCGATATGATATTTGAAACATCTTCATCAATTACTTCTTTAGTCTTTAACGGCAAAATAGCACATATTATTAACCCGTGGCATATTATTGTGGATGTAAATCAGGAGACTATTACCATTAGAAAGCGTAATGCTGTTCTCATTGGTGTTGATGAAGAGATTGTCTCTTTTCGTTATGTCAGAAAAATAACCATTGATGAGCATATTTTTGGTGCTGATATTCATATTAAAGTTGTTGGTGGAAATGCGTCAGCTTATTGTATTACCAAAAAGGATGCAAAAACTATACGAAAAATGCTAATGGACTATAATCAAACTAAGCGTAATCATTTGGTAGTTTTTTAATACAATGTCCATTGATTTAGGAATTATTAATTCTATTATTAGTAAAGTTTGGTTCGTAAATTGCATATTAATTATTTTTATTATATTTGTATATAACTTTAATTTAAAGCTATGAAAAAGAGTTTACTATTTTTACTGTTTTCAGCATTTTTACTAACCACTTGTCAGGCAAAGAATACCGAGTCTGATTCAGAGAATATAGGAACATCTGATAACCTTGAACGGATGGAATTACCCAAAATAAAGGTTGAAATTAGTAAAAAAGCAACCAAAATGGTTGTTAAATTTCTTGTTACAGATAACTAGAATAATTTTATAATCCAATATTTGTCTTCTATTGAAAATAAATCATATTTATAATTATTATAATTAATAGTATAATTTATTTTGAAAAACTTTAGTAATTAGTCTAGTTACATCTGATTTTATCCAAATCTTCTCGAGTGAACTTTAAGACTTCTTTTCTGTTATATGTTAGAGTATTAACCTTGAAATTTACCCCATGAAAGAGATTTTTATAATTAACAGAGAGAGGTTCTTTCTTGAAAACTATCCTTTTTTAGGAGTCCCAAAATTAACAGATAAAAGAGAGTGCATCCATTGTGTAAAAGTAATAACTGTTGGCAACTATAAAATTTATGAAAATGAAGTTGGTTTTCAATTTATCTGTTGCCCTAATTCTCCAGAGTGTGATGGTACAGTCATTGATTGGGTGGCTGTAGGACTGTTTAAATCTGAATGATATCATCTTCAAATAGCTCAAAATAAAACAATAGAACTATGAATAACATTCTTTTTAATAGAAGAGTGAATAATTCTCTAATAATTAAATTTTACTAATATGGATAAAAAACAAATAGCTTTAATTGGCAGCACTGGTACAATAGGTGTTGAACTTATAAATTTACTA
>CAZHHH010000032.1:15762-22651 GCA_964532085.1 uncultured Marinilabiliaceae bacterium | reverse complement strand
ATTGGAATATGCTACACACGAACTGGTAGAAACTTTTTCAATAATCCAGATATTGAAAAGAAATTTATAGATAGAGTAAATAAAGCCCTTACTGCAACCAACTTTTGGGATAAATTTCAAACAGATTGGGTCTGCTTAGATACAGAATTGATGCCATGGTCAGCTAAAGCGCAAGCATTAATAAAAGACCAATATGCTGCAGTTGGTGCTGCTGCAAATGGAGCATTGCCAGTGGTTGAAAAATCTTTGCAAATGGCTTTAGATAGAGGAGTTAAAGATGCAGAGCCATTTTTAAAAGAATTTACAAACAAAAAAGAGAGTATCAACAAATATATAAAATCATACCAAAACTACTGTTGGGATGTTGAAGACATTAATGATTTTAAATTAGCTCCTTTTCATATTTTAGCCACAGAGGGCAAAGTGCATAGTGACAAGTCTCATGAGTGGCACATGAATAATATTGAAGATTTATATGAAGGAGATAAAGAGCTGTTTCTCAAAACTAAATATCAAATTGTTGAACTAAATGACGATGAAAGTTACAACAAAGCTGTTGAGTGGTGGTTAAAAATGACCAATAACGGTGGTGAAGGTATGGTTGTCAAACCTTATGATTTTATCACATATGGTAAAAAAGGCATTTTGCAACCTGCCGTAAAATGTAGAGGTGCTGAATATTTAAGAATCATATATGGACCTGAGTATGATAGTGCAGAGAATATAGAGAGATTAAAAAAACGCTCCATACATCGCAAACAATCTTTAGCCATTAGAGAATTTGCCCTTGGAATGGAAGCTTTAGAAAGATTTGTAAGTAAAGAGCCATTAAGAAAAGTTCATGAAAGCGTATTTGCTGTTTTAGCTTTAGAAAGTGAAGAAGTAGATCCACGACTTTAAACTTGGATGATTTAAGGAGCAATCACCTAAAAGAACAAGGAGAAGAAGAAGCTCTAGGTGGTTGCTATAATAAACAGATTATCTAACATTAAAAACACACACCTCAGACAATTTGTCACTACGAGCCTCCAAAGTAGGTCGTTTTGTCATAAAACTCCTATTGGTATATCAATTGATATATTTCTAACTGAATTTGAATTAGAAAAATTTACAATATTAATTAAATAATAGGAGGATAAAATTATGACACTTATTAGACGTTTTCATAACCAATACCCAGACATTAGCTCAATGCTTGAAAGCCTTTTTGACAATAGCTCATACAGCTCTGCACCACAAAACAGAACAGCTCCAGCTATTAATGTTCGCGAAAATGAAGATGAATATAATATAGAAGTTGCTGCGCCTGGTTTGAAAAAGGATAATTTCAAGGTTGAAATTAATAACAGCATTTTATCAATCTCTTATGAAGATGAGAGCAAAAAAGAGGTAGAAGAGCAAAACTACACAAGAAAAGAGTTTACTTACAACAATTTCTGTCGATCATTCTCAATTCCACGCACAGAGGTTGACGATTCAAAGATTGATGCTTCTTATAAAGATGGAATTTTAACAGTAAGATTACAAAAGCGTGATGAGCTAAAACCAAAACCATCAAGAATGATTTCAATAAAATAACATAAAAAAAGGCTGCATATCTGCAGCCTTTTATATTATAGTTAATACTATTTTCCATTCATTAGAACTGAATCATAAGATACAAGTTTCCGTAAGAATATGGCATAGTTGTATTAAAATCTCTTGCTCTGCTTGGTGCATCACCAGTTATGCTTTCAACAACATATTCTGAAATAACCATTTTCTCTTGAGTAAGATTAGTTTGTTTCTCAAAAGTATGATAATAAGTTACTCCTAATTCAACACCAATACATGCTTTAGGCATAAAATAATACTCTGCACCAGTAAACACACCTAAGCCAACAAAAGAATTAGACTTAACTACCTCATCCAAAACTCTTGGAGATCCAGCTAAACCAAAACCTGTACTTGGAGATGCATTTAAAGCAGACATTTTATTACCATATTCATAAGAATTTTTCTCATTTTCAAACCCAAAACCTAAGTCTCCACCATAGAATCCTCTAAGACGATTAGGACCTCTAAAAACTTGATAACCTACATTCAATGCAGTTTCAGTATATTTAGAAACTCTTCTATCTTTCAGTTCTTTTTGACTTAATGGATCTAAAGCTCTAGCTTGATCATCCGCTACATACTCATGGTCAACATCTTTATCTGAATTAATTCTAAGCTTCACTCTAACAGCTGAATTATCAGTTAAAAAATATCTAAAGTATAATGTGTGATCACCTAAACCTAAAGAATTATTTACAGTTCCATTAGCTACATTACCAAGATAATCTAAAAATGGCGTAGCATCAAAACCAATTCCTATATCCCCAGCTTGAGGTAAATATTCACCTTGTGTCGCTTTTGACTTCCCTACTTTGTAATCGCTACCTTCTTCTTGAGCATTAGCAAAAGTGAAAAAAGGAACCATTAAAAGTGCAATTAATAATATTCTCATTTTGTTATAATCTTTAATAATTAATTAGTTAATGATACTACTCATGTAATTGTCCACCACCAAAAGAAATTGTTGTAGCAACTGGACTACTTGTTGTATAATTACCGAAATCAATAGATTTATACAAATACAATTTAGTTGAGCTTTCTACTGGATCCCATTTTTTCTTCGCCTCAAATTGTGCACTTACATCCTCACCTTCAGGAACTTCAATAGTCAACTCACCATCAGTATCGGTAGTTGCGCTTACACTCCAGCCATCAGTATAAAAAGTAACCTCTACACCTGTAACTTTTTTAGAACCCTCATCTACATCAGTAACAGCTTCGATTTTGAACTTTCTTGTAACAAATACTTTCTCACTTGACATTTTAGTATATGTACAGAATAACTCCGCAACACGATCCTCGCCAGGAAAAATAGCATCTAAGCTTTTATTTCCCTTATACAAATATGATAATGAAGCTGCTTCTGAACCAAAAGGTTGTTTTTGCTTTGCAACAAAATCTGGAATTACAACTCTAACATCAACACCAGCATTTGTTGTTTTAATGTTTGTCTCGATTTTACCATTTCTAACAACAACTGTATCAAGAGTAATACCTGAAGCTGAACTATTATATTGATCATTATCGATTAATATAAAAGCTTTTGTACCATTAGGAACAAATTCATAACCATGACTGGTCTTATCAATGTCTGCATAAGCATAAATAGTTATCTTTGCAGTCTCATTGTTATCTAATGTTAAATCTGATTGCTCGATTTCTTTATCGCAACCAACAAAGAATAAAGATAATGATAGGGCTAAAAGTCCCATTAATTTTGATCTCATAATTTTCATAATAAAAATTTTTAAACAGTTAAATGATTTTTAGTTTTATATCGTTTTCAAAACAAAGTAAAATCTAAAAAGTTTAAACTGCAATTACTTTTTGACGAACGGCCGTTTTTACACGACTAGTGGCCAATTTTGTTGACGAAAAAAATCAAAATAAATTAAAATCGCGCAATTAAAGATTAAAAACTCTTTTAATTACAAAAATTAAAAGAGTTCTTATTATTGATTTTTATATAGCAATTATGCCCTAAAACATTACATTTTAAAACACTTTTCTACGTCTAAAAACCCATTCTAATGACATCCCACGTCCAAGCATAAAAAGAGACATAGCCAACCATAAAGCATGATTATTAATATAAGGAAATAATAGGTAAAATGGGGTAAAAAATAACAAAAGTGAAGATAGAAGCACAGTATTTCGCATAGGTTTTGAAAATGCCAATCCTATAAAAACACCATCCCATATATAAGAACTAAAACTTATTAAAGGCATAAATATAACCCATAAAAGATATCTTCTACCGTCTGTAATAACTGCAGCTTGATCTGTGAAAAGCTTTAATAAACTACTACCTGAAATTGCATATATAATAACAAAAATTATTGCAAAAGATAATCCCCAATATTTAAGACGTTTTATAACAATATCAAGATTTACTTTATCTTTTTTACCATAAAATTTTCCAACCAAAGCCTCTGCAGCATAAGCAAAGCCATCTAGGAAGTATGAAAAAAACATCACATATTGCATTAATGCACTATTAACAGCTAGAGTTACATCTCCAATTCCAGCTGAATGGGAAGTGAAAAAAGTAAAAACGGCAATAATACAGAGCGTTCTAATAAAGATATCACCACTAACATATAGCAACTCAGAAATCCCATCAAATATCAATTTTAGTTTAGTAGTAAAATATGATATTGCCCACGGATATTTTTTAATAAATAGAATTATTGCAAGTAATAATCCAGTATATTGTCCTGCAACAGACCCCATGGCTGCACCCTCGGCTTGCATATTAAAATGTTGAACCAATATAAAACTTACAATTATATTTACAACATTAACTACAATTGCAATAACCATAGGGTAAACAGCATTTTGCATACCAAGAAACCAACCATAAAAAACCATCAAAATAATAGCTGCTGGTGCAGCCCAAATTCGAACAAAATAATATTGTTTAGCAATCTCTTTTACGGCATCACTACCCTCTAAAAGCCAAAAACTAAAATTCGCTAAAGGAGTTTGTAAAAAAAGTAAGGTGACTCCTCCAATCAATGCAATCATCAATCCACGTTGCAAAACAAGCACCATCTCTTGCTCATTTCCTCTACCATAACTCTGAGCGGCTATGCCACTAATGCTCATACGCAAAAATGCAAACCCCCAATAAACAAAATTAAAAATAACTGCACCTAAGGCTACAGCTCCCATATACAATACAGATTCTTGATGCCCCATAAGGTACATATCAACCATTCCCAAAAGTGGAACAGTAAGATTTGTCAAAATATTTGGGATTGCTAATCGTAAAATTTCTCTATTCATAAAGACAAAAGTAATCTATTTTTTTAATTCTAATGCGTTTTGAACCTTTTTGCAAGATGTTCGTTTATATGATACAAAATGACTATATTCATAGTCGATAAAAAGTAAATCAATTTATTAATCATAAATAAAATTTTAATCATGGCATTTGAATTACCAAAATTAAGTTATTCTTACGATGCGTTGGAGCCACATATCGACGCAAAAACGATGGAAATACACCATACAAAACACCATGCAGCATATATTAACAATGCAAATGCTGCTCTTGAAGGAACTGCAGACGCAAACACAAGTGTTGAAGATTTGTTAGCAAACATCTCTAAACAAAGTGTTGCTGTTCGTAATAACGCAGGTGGACACTACAACCACAATCTATTTTGGGAAGTAATTGGACCAAATGCAGGTGGAACACCCTCAGGTGATTTACTTGAAGCTATCAATGCATCTTTTGGTTCATTTGATTCTTTCAAAGAAGAGTTTGCTAAAGCTGCTGCTACAAGATTTGGTTCAGGTTGGGCATGGTTGGTTAAAACTGACGACGGAAAGTTGGCTGTTACTTCAACTCCAAATCAAGACAATCCACTTATGGATGTTGCAGAAGTTAAAGGTACGCCAATTTTAGGATTAGATGTATGGGAGCATGCATACTACCTAAACTACCAAAATCGTCGTCCTGACTATATTGCAGCTTTCTGGAATGTAGTAAACTGGGACGCTGTTGCTGCTAAATTTGCATAACAGAAACTAGATTTTTATAGATATAAAATTAAAGGTGCTTATATTTAAAATAATATAAGCACCTTTTTTTAACTAAACTTCATTACTTTTGTTACTTTAGTATATTTGAATCAATGATAGAGAAGAATTTTATCTATCTTTTAAAATAATAGAAAATGGATTTTACTTTAAACGGTAACAAAGGGTATCAAAAAATTGAGTCATACGACGATGAAATAACAGAAAAGTTATCTAATATATATCACCAATCACTCGAGATATTAGGAGAAGACCCAGAAAGAGAAGGATTGCTAAAAACTCCATTAAGAGTTGCAAAAGCAATGCAGTTCCTCACTCAAGGGTACAATATGAATCCTGAAGAGATTATAAAATCAGCGATGTTTAAAGAAGATTACCAACAAATGGTAGTTGTAAAAGATATTGAATTTTACTCAATGTGTGAACATCATATTCTTCCTTTTTTTGGTAAAGCTCATGTAGCTTATATCCCTAGAAACTATATCACAGGATTAAGCAAAATTGCAAGAGTGGTTGAAGCCTTTTCTAGAAGATTACAAGTACAAGAAAGACTTACAACTCAAATAAAAGAGGCTATTCAAAACACACTAGACCCACTAGGTGTTGCAGTAGTTATTGAAGCTCAACACATGTGTATGCAAATGAGGGGTGTTCAGAAACAAAATTCTGTTACAACAACATCTGACTTTACAGGTGCATTCTTAAAAAATTTGGCAACAAGAAATGAGTTTATCCATATTATTGGAACAAATCTCCACTAATTTTCAGGGTAGAGCATCATAGCTTTACCCTTTTGACCGTCAACATGCACAGCTGCAGCGCTATTCAGTCTTACATGACGAATAAAATCTGATTCATACAATGCTGGCTGTGCATTCAACCACTCCATATCTATCTTTCCTTGATTTATAAAAGGATTTAAGTAAACATATGCAACTCGAAGTGATGTCAAATTTTGAAAAAAGTGTGTACCTTGACTAGGCTCAATATGATAATCCTCAAAACCCATCTCAATTATTGCACGAGCACCGCTGATTTGTCCCCATTTCACAGGAACTCCAAGCCAAGGGTCTTGAGAACCCCAACGCCCAGGACCTATCAATAGATACGATAAACCTTTACTCAACAAATCTCCATTTACTTTCTCAATTTCTAAAGCAATTTCTGGATTATTTGCTGGAGAATAATCTTCTTGTTTTACATAAATTATATCATGAATATCATCAATCGTTCCATTACCTAATGC
>CAZHHH010000032.1:6497-15662 GCA_964532085.1 uncultured Marinilabiliaceae bacterium | reverse complement strand
CCTGTCATTTTTAGCGAACCATCATCCAATGCTTGACGCAAATCTAAAGTCATTATATTAATACCATCATCAACAGAGGGTTCAAATTTATTACTATTCAAATTTAGTGCAAAAAACTTCTTCTGAGTTTCACGCATTGTCGTCTCAGGGGTAGATAACTGCATAACTTTTTGAGGATATTCAGGTGAAAATCGCAAAGATGTACCACCCTCAACAATATACTTCCCTAAACCTAAAGCAACATTTACAATTCCCTCATCACTTTTTTCTGGCGGGATTGGATAAAAATTGACCGAACGCCCAACACCAGATATAGTTGGGTAAAAATAATCACCGTGAGGTTGCCCCACAATCTCTTGCAGCACAATACCCATTCTTTCCTCATCAATCAAATTCAGCGTACTAGTCATATAAGCCTTGCTAGACTTATAAAATACAGAAGCATAAACACATTTTATAGCATCACCGATTTGCTCAGCCATCAAAGAACAGTCTGAGTTATAAGCAATCATATATGTAGAATAAACTCCTGCAAAAGGCTGATAATGGCTATCCTCAAGCATACTAGACGACCTTACCGCTACGGGCTTTTTAAGAACCTGAGATAATTTCAATAAATTACTTTTCAAATCGTCAGTTAACTCTGCCTTTACAAAATGGTCTAATATCTCTTGGTCCGTAGCATCAGATAAAGCAATGCTATATAAATCGTTAGCCTCCATAAAAGCTTCAAAAATATCAACACCTAAAACTACAGTCCTAGGAATTGTTATAACAACATTTTCAAAACTTTTAAATACAGGATACTTTTTAATCAATGCACTTAAAAAGGCTAACCCACGAGCTTTTCCACCAAGTGTACCCTCTCCTATCCTAGAGAATGTAACATAATCATCATATTGCTCTTGATCAAAAGAGGCAATAACACCACGCCCCTTATACATCCTAAAATGAGCTATTATATGAAACAACTCTTTCTTGATTGTACCAATTTCTGAATCGTGTTGAACCGTTAGGTCTTTTACAACACGAGCTATAGAAAACAGCGCACGCGCACGAAGCCACTTAGAAACGTGATGACGCCTAAAATGATATAATAACGAATCATTTGGAACTGTTAGTAAAATATCTTGAAATTCCTTTAAATTTCCTACTCGTGCAACCTCTTCGCCTGATTTTGGATTTATAAAAATAAAATCCCCAAAGGCTAAATAACTATTCAAAAATTCACGTAGTTCTTGTAATAAAAACTTGGAATGCTTATGAATAAAACCAACTCTAATATCCTTTGCCATATATTGATTACGCTTATCTGAAGATTGTAATAAAAATGGCATATAAGGATTATCCTTTTTTACTGTCCTGGCTAAATGCAAACCTGCAGAAGTATCTTTAACCCCACGGTAACTAAAAGAGACATCGGAAATTACACCTAAAATGTTTTTCCTATATTTTTGATACAAACCAATTGCTTCTTCATAAGTTCTAGCAAGCAAAATCTTTGGACGACCACGTTTGCGCATCATTTGCTGATGCTCATTGAGTCCCTCTGTCATAAATTTGCGAGACTGTTGAAATAGTATTTTATAAATTAATGGTAAATAACTTGAATAAAACCGAACAGAATCTTCAACCAATAAAATAGCCTGAACACCTACCTCATTCACATCATAAGGGGCATTCATACCATCTTCAATCACTTTTATAATAGCTAATAATAAATCAGTATTACCAAGCCAACAAAACACATAATCAACAGCACTAGTATCCTCTTTGCTCAATTTTAAAGAGACCTCACGAGAGAAAGGAGTTAAAACAACAATTGGAATGTGCTGATATGTACTTTTAATTTTTTTAGAAAGAGAAAATGGATCCATTCCACCAACACTAAGCATAGTAATCACCAAGTCAATCTGATGTTCTTTCAGTGCTTCAAATGCAGCCTCGGCAGACGAAACTTGTATAAACTGAGGTGGATGTCTTAAGTTTAAAGAGACATACTCATTAAATATTTGCTCATCAATACGCCCATCCTCCTCAAGCATAAATGCATCATAACTACTACAAATAAGAAGAATTTTAAGAATACGCTTTTGCATTAATTGATCAAATGCTGTCTCTTCAAAATCATTCTGTGCATTGTGAAATATATGTTCCAAATTCATAATAACTCTAATTTCATTTGGCTTTAAATTTAACCATATAGAATAAGAGTACAATAGTTTTTAACTAAAATATATTTCAATCATATGAAATTGCCTCAAACAAATAGGTTTTATTACACAACTGACCAGAAAATTGTAAAATGAATTTTTTATATAAAATAAATTTTTACTAATTCTATTATAAAAAATGTTAATACCTTTTGAAGCTTAGAACAAAATCGTACATTTGTCAAATAATGAATGAACATTCACTCATTTATATTAAAAGATATGGCAAAAAAAATAAATGAAGATAAAATAGAAAGGATTAGAGAATCAGCAATAGAATTAATCTATGAAAAGGGTTATGGCGGTGCATCAATAGCTGCGATTGCCACAAAAGCTGATGTTTCAGCCGGATACTTATATCGTTTTTATAATAGTAAATATGAATTAGTATCTGATTTGCTTAACACTTTGTTATCAGAAATTATCCAAGAAATAGATTTGATGTTGCAAGATGAGTCTTCGATTATACAAATAAGTGAAAGACTAGTTGATTTTTTATTTGAAAAAGCTATTGAAAAACCATATCACATAAAATTTTTATACAGTTTAATAACAGAGTATAAATTTAAACTAGGAGATGATGAAAAAAGAAAAATTTTATCGCTTTCAAAACAGATGTTAGAGTTAGGAAGAAAATCAAATACTATCAGCGAGATATATGATGAAGAGGAGGTTTTTCTAATGATGGTTATCTACCCTATTGAATTTATAAGTTTAAGATTTAAGAAATTATTTAGTAATAAAAAATTATCAAACAAAGATAAAGAGAGAGTTCACACACTATGTATTAATGCCTTGAAAAATTAAAAACGATGGATAAAAAAACATTTTATATTATAATCTTTATATTCTTACCGCTAATTATATTCGGTCAAGAAGGTGCGATTACAGAGCCTTTAAGCTTTGAGAGTGCATTAGAGAAAAGTTTTCTTCAAAATGAAACTATAATCCAAGCAAGGCTTCATCAAAAAGAGCAAGAGTCAAAACTAAAATCTGCTCGCACGCTTAGAGTTCCACAAGTATCACTAAGTGCAAGCTATATGATGCTTTCTGATGACATTGCAATAGATATGAGTGAGATTAGAGAAAGTATAACACCATTATATAGTGTTATGGCTAATTATGGAAATTTTAGTGGAGTGCCAAATCCTGATCCCAACACAGCACCAATGCTCCCTATTTTGCCTGACGATATTTCAACAAATGCAGTAAGGCAACAACTTGCTGATGGCTTAGCAAAAATTGAGAGTAGCGACTGGAATAGCGTAATACAACAAAAGAATTTTGGAGTTTTAAGCACAAATGTAGTATGGCCAATTTTTACTGGTGGTAAAATAAATGCTGCAAATAAAGCTGCCAAAATAGAGCTAGAAGAAGCATCAATAAAAGAGCAACAAGCTATAAACAGCGTATATAATCAGTTAACAGAAAGATATTTTGGATTAGTTTTAGCCGCACAAGCAAAAGAGGTGAGAATGGAGGTTTACAAATCTATGGAATTGCACCTATTTGAGGCAGAAAAACTTTTTGAAGAAGGTATGATTTCAAAAGCAGAACTTCTTCATGCACAGCTTCATTTTGCACAAGCAGACCGCGAGTTGAAAAAATCTCTTAGAGAATATGAAGTAATTAGCAAATCATTAAAAAGCACACTTTCAGAAGATGATGATGTGGAATTTATACCAATCACACCACTTTTTTATACTACCGAAGTAGAAAGTGCTGATTTTTTCAAAGAGTGTGCAAAGGCCAACAACGCTATTTTGCAACAAATATCCTCAAAGCAGCAACTGGCACAGCAAGGAACAAGAGCAGAGCGATCGAGTTATATGCCAACTGTTGCAGCAATAGGTAATTATAATATAGCAGATTATCAACTTGCACATGCAACACCAAAATATATGGCAGGAGTTACATTGAGTTGGAAAATTTTTGGTGGCGGCTCAACTTATAATAAAACAAAAAGTGCAAAACTGGTAGAAGAGCAGGCATCTCAAGCGCACAACAGAGTTTCTAGAGATATTGAAACTGGTATAGAGAAATATCATCAAGAGCTATTTATGGCACTTGAACAACTTGAAGAGCTTGAAAAATCAGAAGAGTTTGCCACAGAATATTATCGCATAAGACATCAAGCATTTGTAGAAGGAATGGCAACTAGCACAGAAGTTATTGATGCCTCATTAGCCTTAACAAAAAATAAAATTGACAAACTACAAGCTGCTTATCAGTTTGATATGGCGTTAATAAAACTTTTAGATTTAGCAGGAATACCACAAGAGTTTACCAATTATAAGAATGAAGAAAAGAGTGTACAATTAATTCAAAATTAAGATTATGAATACAAATAAGAGTTTAATAACAGGTTTTATAATTACTATTTTAGTAATATTTTTAATTTTCACCACTTGGCTTATAGCAAAACCTCGTCCAATTGAGTTACAAGGATATGCAGAAGCTACACAAATTAAAGTTTCATCGAAAGTTACCGGACGTATAGATTCTATTGCTGTTCGCAAAGGTATGTCAATTAATAAAGGTGATTTACTTTACACAATTGAAAGCCCAGAAGTTGAAGCTAAATATAATCAAGCTGAAGCTGTTAGAGCAGCAGCTGAAGCACAAAAATTAAAAGCACAAAAAGGTGCTCAAACAGAAGATATTGATGCTGCATATAATACATATATGAAAGCTAATGCTGCATTGGAATTTGCACAAAAAAGTTATGTTAGAATATCAAATTTACATGCTCAAGGAGTAGTGCCATCTCAAAAACTAGATGAAATGGAGATGCAACTACAAGTGGCAGAAAAAACAGCCGCAGCAGCCAAAGCAATCTGGGAGAAAGCAAAACGAGGTACAAGAGAAGAAGATAAATCTGCTGCAAAAGCTATGCTAGAACAAGCAGAAGCGGTTATATCTGAAATAAACTCTTTTGTAAATGAGACAAGAATTGTTGCACCAATAAGTGCAGAAATTGGCAATATACTTTCTGAAAGAGGCGAATTATCACCTGCTGGTTTTCCAGTGGTTACGCTACTTGATTTAGATGATATTTGGTTTGTTTTTAACATAAAAGAAGATAAAATGCCAAGTATATCTATGGGCAAAAAAGTTTTTGCAAGAATTCCAGCTTTAGGATATAAAGAGATTGAGCTTTCTATAAGCTATATAGCACCTATGGCAGATTTTGCAACATGGAATTCAACTAAAATGTCAGGTGATTTTGACATGAAAACATTTGAGGTTCATGCTAGACCAGTTGAAAAACATGAAAATTTAAGACCAGGTATGAGCGCTCTAGTGAATTACAAGTCACTTGAATAATATTTATTCTTAACATATAACACATTCAATATATGTACAAAAAAATATGGGATTCATGGTTGTTTAACGTTATTAAACGTGAAGTTAGAAGAATGACAAATAGCTGGGTCTATCTGTTTATGACACTTTTAGGCCCACTTCTCTCTCTTATCATAGTTATGAATATATTTGTTGAGGGCACACCAAACAATCTGCCTATAACAGTTATAGATTATGATAACAGTGCACTTTCACGCAACATAATAAACATGGTAAATGCTACTAAAAGTGTTAATATCATATCTAGCTCTTTAGATCTTAATCAAGCTCGAAATGAGATGCTAAAAGGTAGTATTGATGCTATTTTAGTAGTGCCACAAGGATTTGAAAAAGAGGTTTTAAGAGCTCAAAATAAAACATTGGAACTATATATAAATAATACTAATGTTTTAAAAGGGAGTTTAATACAAAGCGATATATATAAAGCTATTAATACAGCCTCGACTGGTGTAAAAATTCAAGTTGCAATGAAAGGTGGTGCAAAAGAAGAAGCTGCATACGCACAATCATATCCAGTACAGTTAGATCAACACATTTTATTTAACCCATATACAAACTATAGCTATTTTTTAGCCACTTCTCTTTTCCCAGTTTTATTAATTGTATTCATTCTACTTGGTTCTATTTACGCAATAGGTATTGAAATTAGAGAAGGAACTACAAAACTATGGCTGGAAGCAGCTAATAACAAGATAAATGTTGCAGTTATAGGAAAATTATTACCATATCTTTTCCTTATGGTTGTAAACACTGGTATATCTAATTATATATTATCAGAACATCTTGGTTTTCAAATAAAAGGAAACTGGTTAATAATGATGTTGGGACAAATATTTATGCTTGTGGCATATCAAGCAACTGCAATTATAATGCTGTGTTTTTCTGGAAATACACGTTTATCCTTATCATTAGGTAGCGCATATTCTATGATGGCAATAACATTTTCAGGATTAACATTCCCCGTATTTGCAATGCCTAAATTGGCACAAGTTTTTGCACATATTTTTCCTTTTTATTATTGGATGCAAATATTTATGAGCCAAGGCTTAAGAAATGCACCTATTTTTCAGACAATTATTCCACTTCTTATGCTGTTATTATTCATAGTTGTGGGCTGGATGCTTCTTCCAAGACTTGAGAAAATTATTTTAAATTCAGAATTCCAAAACAAGCTATAATATGTTTAGATATATAAAAAAAGGTAACGAATTAATTGCACATATTTATACCAGAGAGATTACTTCTATTTTTAAAGATAGAGGTGCGTTGCTTATTTTATTTTTTGCAATTATTATATATCCAATTATTTATGGAATTGCATACAAAAATGAAGTTTTAAGAGATCTATCTGTTGCTGTTGTAGATTTGGATAAAACTCCATCTAGCCGTCAATTGAGCAATATGCTAGATGCTACAGAACAATTAGATGTTATAAATAACATACAGACATTGGAAGAGGCTGAACTAATGTTTCATCATTCAAAAATTAATGGTATAATAATAATACCACAGAACTTTGAAAAATCTGTGATAAAAGGTGAGCAAACATCTCTTAGTGTTTATTGTGATGCTGGATATCTGTTAAAATATAAACAGACTCTTTCTGGAACATTAAAAGCATCTGCAACATTTGGAGCTGGTGTTGAAATAAAAAAACATCTAGCTAAAGGTTTAAATATGGAGCAAGCCTACACAGCTCGCGAACCAATTGGCTTAAATGCACATTTATTATACAACTCAGCTGGTGGATATAATACATTTATATTACCTGGTTTTTTAATTGTATTACTTCAGCAGACGTTGTTGATAGGAATTGGCTTAATGGGTGGAACACAAAGAGAATATGGAACACAAAGGTTTTCCATACCATTACCTATAAAAAAAGGATCAGTTATACCATTTGTAGTTGGAAGAGCAGGAGCTTATTTTACAATTTATATATTAAATGTAATTTTCACACAAGTGTGGGTATATAAAATATTTAATATTCCTTTAAGAGCAACATTTATGCCTCTTTCAGCAATTATGATTCCTTTTTTACTGGCTACAACATTCTTAGGGTTAGGAATAACTACACTATTTAAAAGAAGAGAACATTCAATTCTTTTTATGGTATTTCTATCGCCTATAATATTATTTATTTCAGGATTATCATGGCCTGTTTCTGCGATACCTACTTGGTTACAGACAGTTTCAAAGATATTCCCAAGCACTTATGCAGTGCCAGCAATAATTAGAGTGCAATTAATGGGAGCTGAAATGCAGCATATAACGGTAGAAACAAAAAGCTTATTAATTCAAGGCGCTATATATTTTATATTTGCTCTATTATTATATTACAGAGCATCTGCCAAAAATAATAACAGAATAAAAGTAAATCAAAGCTAATTTATAAATAGTATAAGAGCGATAATGGTTAATAACATAAAAACATTTTAAACAGTATTAAAAGAAGACATAAAATCAATGAATTATATAGAGTTTTGAATATATTTGCATTTTAAATTAAAAAGACTATTTTCTTTACTATAATAGTAAGAAGTTGAAATAATTAATTTTTAATGAAGAATATTCGAAATTTTTGCATTATTGCCCATATTGACCATGGGAAAAGTACATTAGCAGACAGGCTTTTAGAGCATACTCAAACTATATCCGAGAAAGATTTGCAGGGTCAGGTGTTAGATAGTATGGATTTAGAGCGCGAGCGTGGCATTACTATTAAAAGTAAAGCTATTCAAATGCAACATACCCATGATAAAAATAATTATACACTAAATTTAATTGATACTCCTGGACACGTTGACTTCGCTTATGAGGTTTCTCGTTCGATTGCAGCATGTGAGGGGGCTCTACTAATTGTTGACGCTACACAAGGTATTCAAGCACAAACCATAAGCAATCTATATCAAGCAGTTGAGCATGATTTAACTATAATTCCCATTTTAAATAAAATGGATATGCCAAGTGCTATGCCTGAAGAGGTGGAAGATCAAATTATTGACTTAATTGGCTGTGATAGAAGTGAGATTATTCATGCTTCTGGAAAAACTGGATTAGGAGTTGACGAAATACTAGAAGCAATTATAGATAGAGTTCCAGCACCAGAGGGTGACCCAAAAGCTCCTTTGCAAGGACTAATTTTTGACTCTGTATTTAATCCTTTTAGAGGAATTATTGCTTATTTTAAAGTTGTCAATGGTGAAATCAAAAAAGGTGACTTTGTAAAATTTGTAAATACTGAAAAAGAGTATTACGCTGACGAAGTGGGAGTTCTAGGATTAGACTTAATCGAAAGAAAGTCTCTAAAAACTGGTGATGTAGGATATATTATCTCTGGTATAAAAACAAGTAAAGAGGTAAAAGTTGGTGATACAATAACCCATGTTAAAACTCCATGCGAAGAAGCAATTGCAGGTTTTGAGGATGTTAAACCAATGGTTTTTGCTGGTGTTTACCCTATCGACTCTGATGACTATGAAGATTTAAGAGTTGCTATGGATAAGCTACAGCTAAATGATGCATCTTTAACATTCTTGCCAGAATCTTCTGCAGCATTAGGGTTTGGCTTTAGATGTGGTTTCCT
>CAZHHH010000032.1:0-6397 GCA_964532085.1 uncultured Marinilabiliaceae bacterium | reverse complement strand
CATTCTTGCCAGAATCTTCTGCAGCATTAGGGTTTGGCTTTAGATGTGGTTTCCTTGGGTTATTACATATGGAAATTGTTCAAGAGCGACTTGATAGAGAATTTAATATGGACGTCATCACAACAGTGCCAAACGTACCATATTTAGCTTATACTAAAAAACAGGAGGTTGTTGAAGTACATAATCCATCAGAACTACCTGATGCAGCCGTATTAGATTATGTTGAAGAGCCATATATTAGAGCTCAGATTATAACACAATCTGATTTCATAGGTAATATAATGACCTTGTGTCTAAATAAACGTGCTGAAATTGTTAAACAACATTATTTGACAACAAATAGAGTTGAACTTGTATTTAATATGCCATTGGCAGAAATTGTATTTGACTTTTACGATAGACTTAAAAGTATTTCAAAAGGATATGCTTCTTTTGATTACCACGCCATTGGTTATAGACAAGCTAAATTAGTAAAGCTTGATATACTACTAAACGGTGAGGGTGTTGATGCTTTATCCACACTAACTCATCAAGACAATGCTTATGAACTCGGTAAAAGAATGTGCGAACGTCTTAAAGAGTTTATTCCACGTCAACAATTTGATGTTGCTATACAGGCTGCAATTGGCACTAAAGTTATCTCAAGAGAAACTGTTAGAGCGCTTAGAAAAGACGTTACAGCAAAGTGTTATGGTGGTGACATTAGCCGTAAACGTAAGTTACTTGAGAAACAGAAGAGAGGTAAGAAGCGTATGAAGCAAGTGGGCAACGTAGAAGTCCCACAACAAGCGTTTATGTCTGTACTAAAATTAGAGTAGATTTTAAATTTACGATAAATAATAAAAAAGAGTGTCGATTTTGTCAACACTCTTTTTTATTTCTTAAAAACAACTAGTAGCTGTTTGGTATATTTTTAAATGCTTACATTACAAGCTTATAACCTTTACCATGAACATTCAATATCTCTACTGAAGGATCTGGTCTTAAGTGTTTTCTAAGTTTTGTAATATAAACATCCATACTTCTTGCATTAAAGTAGTTATCATCTACCCAAATAGTTTTTAAAGCAAAGTTTCTTTCAAGTACTCTATTTGCATTATTACAAAGCAGTTTTAATAATTCTGACTCCTTTGTAGTAAGCTTAGTAACTTCATCCCCATCAATCAGTTGTTGTTTTTGTGTATCAAAAACCAACCTTCCTATTTGGAATACATCTTGTTGTGCAACGTTACCTTTAGTTCTTCTAAGAATTGCCTCTACTCTAAAAAGCAATTCTTCCATGCTAAAAGGCTTAGTCAAATAATCATCTGCACCAATTTTGAAGCCATGAAATACATCCTCTTTCATAGATTTTGCAGTAAGGAAAATAATTGGTACTTCTGTATTTACCATTCTAATCTCCTTAGCTAAAGTAAATCCATCTTTTTTAGGCATCATAACGTCAAATATACAGACATCATATTTATTGCTCATAAAAGCATCATACCCAGCCTCACCATCTAACATCAAGTCGGTGTCATAGCCCTTAGCTACTAAATATTCTCTAAGTAACATACCTAGATTCTCATCATCCTCGGTTAGGAGTATTTTGTATTCTTTTTCCATTCTATGTGGTTTTTAAGGGTATAAATATTTCAAATTTAGTTCCTATATTAATTTCACTTTCAACTTTAACTTGAGCTCCATGATCATCAAGAACCTTTTTCACATACGCTAATCCTAATCCAAAACCCTTGACATTATGGACATTTCCTGTTGGCACTCGGTAAAACTTCTCAAATATACGTTTTAAATTCTCTTTGGTTATACCTAACCCATTATCTTCTACCAAAATTACCAAACCATTTTCTCTATTCCAAGTTTTTATGTGAATAATAGGTGTTCCTTTTTTATATTTAAGTGAATTATCTAACAAATTGACTATCACATTTGTAAAATGCATCTCATCTGCATAAACAAGAGCATTTTTTGCATCTAATTTATCAATGAGTTTACCATTTTGTGATTCAACTTTTAATTTAAAAGAATTTACAATTCCATTAATTAATTCATTTAAATCTATTAATTCGGCCTTGTCGTTTGTATTCTTCTTCTCAAAAACAGCCATTTCAAGCACTTGTTCAACTAGAAAACCTAATCTTTTACTCTCTTCTAAAACAATCCCAGCAATACTCTGCAATGTTGACTCTGATTTTGCTACTCCGCCATCTTTTAGCATTTGCGATGCCAATGAGATAGTTGAAATAGGTGTTTTCAGTTCGTGAGTCATATTGTTAATGAAATCATTTTTAATTTCATCTAAGTTTTTCTGCCTAATTATAATAACCATTGTCAAAATTGACAGAAATATCATTCCTAAGGTAAAGAAAACTGTTGGAAAAACCAAACCCATCGACTCCATAATAAATTTTGGTCTACTAGGGAAATAGACAGTAACGTAATTTGCCTTTGGATGTAAATCATTTGGGAACATTTGCTTTTGATAAGCTACGTGGCCTTGGTCTTTATTAAAACTTGTGGTAGATATTACCAAACTGCCTCTCGAATCATAGACACCAAACTCAAAAGGTAATGAAATGCCCCGCTCTTCAAAAACTTGCATCAATGCAACATCCAACTTCTCTTGTGTAACTCGCTCCTGTATTGGCCTTTCACTACTTATATAATCACGCATTATGCGAGCGGAATGCTCATCTATCTTGCTTTGAATTTGCGACTGAATATTCTGTATAACTTGACTAAATGCATCGGTTTTATCACTAGACTGAACTGACACATGCTCTATCGGCTGCTTTGATTGAGCTAAAGAGTCCCTATCATAAGTATATAACTTTGTACTTAACTGATCTCCTCTAATAGAAAAATCGATAGAGATATCATATTTTAATTGCTCTTCAAAATTAAATTGTTTTTTTGGTTGCTGTCCTGGAAGTAATCTTTTATGCTTTTTGCCTGGTAGCGTTGGATAACTTAGCTCAAGCTGTGCGCCAAGTTCGGAGGTTTCATTCATCTCCAAACGGTGTATCATTTGATCCATAGCTTGCCTAACCATTTGATCAAAATGGCTCTCCTTTATTTCTGCAGCGTTTTTAATCCATAACGTCTGAACAAAAATAAGACCTATTAAAGTTATGGATATTATTACAATTAATAATTGAATATACTTTCTGCTCATTCTATAAAAATAGGTTGTTTTCTTGATTTAGACACTAGGTTTAACAAAAATTAACCCTAGATTTTTGATTTATTCTACAAAACAATAGTATAAGTTAAAAATTTATACACTTTAGTATATGTAAAACTGTTTTTTAATTATAGGATATATATCGAATTCTATCAATATATTTTATAGCAACTTCTGCAGCATTTTGTTGTGACTCTTTTTTATTTCCACCTTTTCCTGTACCAGTTAGAATCTGATTAACATAGACAAAGCTTAAGAACACTTCTCCGTTACGCATTTCTACATCATCCTCTTCTGTTACAAACTTAACTTCACATCTATTTTTTTGCCCCCACTCTATCAACATTGATTTAAAATTAGTTTGATCGCTAAAGTTATCAATATCCACATCGGTATTATTTATAATGTTTTCCACTACAAATTTATGAGCTTTATCATAGCCTCTGTCGATGAAAATTGCACCAATTACTGCTTCGAGTGCATCACCAGGCACATGAGTATTTTCCATTTCCATTGCTGGCTGAGCTTTTATTAATTCTACTAATCCTATCTCAACTGCAATTCTATTCATATTATTTCTATTAACAATTATAGACCTTAGTTTTGTAAGAGCTCCCTCATCTGCATAAGGGTGCTTTTTGTACAAATAATCAGCTACAACTGCTCCGAGCAAAGCATCTCCTAGATACTCAAGCCTCTCATTATTATATACTTTTCCATTATGAAATTTATTTAATAAAGACTTGTGTATTAATGCTAACTCATATAATTCTATATTTCTAGGCTTAAAGCCTATAATAGATTTTATTAAATAATAAAACTTCTTTCTATCTCTAGAAAGAAGTTTTATATATGATAATATTTTTTTTATCACGATTTATTCAATTGCTTTAAATGCAACAGAAGCATTATGTCCTCCGAATCCAAATGTATTTGAAATCGCAACTTTCACCTCTCTATTTTGTGCTTTATTTGGTGTTAAGTTCAATTTAGTATCAATTCTTTCATCCAAATTAAATTGGTTGATAGTTGGAGGTATTACTCCATTTTTTATTGCTAATATTGATGCTATTGATTCTACAACTCCGGCAGCACCTAAGAGATGTCCAGTCATTGATTTTGTGGCACTTATATTTAACTTATATGCGTGCTCACCAAACACATCCTCTATTGCTTTAATTTCTGAAACATCTCCAAGAGGAGTTGATGTTCCATGCACATTGATATAATCTACCTCTTCAGGTTTGATATTTCCGTCGTCAAGGGTATTTAACATCACTTTCTTAGCTCCTAATCCTTCTGGATGCGGTGCAGTTAAGTGATATGCATCGGCAGACATACCTGCTCCAGCTACTTCGCAATATATTGTAGCTCCACGAGCTACTGCGTGTTCATACTCCTCTAAAATCAGTGCTCCACCGCCTTCTCCCATAACAAATCCATCACGATCTGCATCAAATGGTCTTGATGCTGTTTGTGGGTCATCATTACGAGTTGAGATTGCCTGCAAAGAACTAAAACCACCTAAACCTGCTTCATTAATGGCAGCTTCAGATCCCCCAGTAACAAATACTTTTGCTTTACCTAAACGAATTAAGTTATAAGCATCTGCAATTGCGTGGGTAGAAGAAGCACAAGCTGAAACAGTTCCGTAATTTGGTCCTGTAAATCCATATTTCATCGAAATATGACCAGCTGCAATATCTGAAATCATTTTTGGTATGAAAAACGGACTAAATCTTGGCGTACCATCGCCTTCAATATAACTTCTTGTTTCTTCTAAGAAAGTAATAATACCACCAATTCCAGCTCCCCATATGACACCTCCCAAATCTTTATCGAAAGATTCAATGTCTAAACTAGAATCTTGAATTGCTTGCTCAGCTGCTACTAAAGCATACTGAGCAAACAAGTCTAATTTTCTTGCCTCTTTTCGTTCAAAAAAATCGGCAGCATTAAAACCTTTTACTTCGCAAGCAAACTTAGTTTTGAATTTGGTGGTGTCAAAACGAGTAATCGGCGCAGCTCCACTAACCCCATTTATTAGATTAGTCCAAAATTCTTCGACTGTATTACCTATAGGAGTAATGGCACCTAAACCAGTTACTACTACTCTTTTTAACTCCATAAATTAATTAAATTTGTTAAAACTAATTTTACTTAGCGTTTTCCTCGATGTATGCAATAGCATCACCTACAGTGCCAATATTCTCGGCCTGATCATCAGGAATTGCGATATTAAACTCTTTTTCGAACTCCATAATCAATTCAACAGTGTCAAGAGAGTCAGCACCCAAGTCATTGGTGAAGCTAGCCTCTGGAGCTACTTCTGATTCATCAACTCCTAACTTGTCCACGATTATTGCTTTAACTCTTGATGCAATGTCTGACATAGCTTTAAATTTTTAGTTAATAATTAGATTTATTTTTTAAAATAACTGTGCAAAGAAAAAGATTTAACTAAAAGAAATCAAATATTATTGCAATGAAATTACTTTTAATTCATCTTTTTCTTAATTTTGACCACAAATATAACATTAAAAACAAGGTATAACAACTTAATAATGAAAAAGATAATAATATTAGCATCCGGTTCAGGATCAAACGCAGAAAATATTGTTAAATATTTTAACATTCACAAAGTGGCAGATGTTAAACTTATAATGACTAACAATAAAAATGCTAAAGTCTTAGATAGAGCAAAAAATCTAAATATCAATGCATTACACTTTAATAAAGAGGATTTTTATGACTCAGATAATATTATAAATAGATTAAAAGAGGAAAATCCTGATTTAATTATACTTGCTGGATTTTTATGGCTAGTTCCATCCAAAATTGTTGATGAATTTCAAAATAAAATTATCAATATTCACCCTGCTTTATTACCAAAATATGGTGGAAAAGGTATGTATGGAATGAATGTGCATCAAGCTGTTATCGATAATAAGGAAAAAGAGAGTGGCATTACTATTCACTATGTAAATAGCAAATATGATGAGGGAGATATCATCTTCCAAGCTTCTTGCGAAGTTTCAGAAAATGATAGTGCTGAAAATGTTGCTCAAAAAGTACACAAACTGGAATATGAGCACTTTCCAAAGGTTATTCATCAATTGCTAACAGAGTAGAATCTTGAGCAATACCCTCGTCTGGATTACGTAATGGCATATTATCAAGATGTTCTTGCAAAGGTATAATATGCTTTATGTA
>CAZHHH010000031.1:20961-23064 GCA_964532085.1 uncultured Marinilabiliaceae bacterium | reverse complement strand
ACTGAAAGCTGAAAGTTGGGTCTCAATCCCAGTCTCATCGCAGGCGAGAAGAAAAGTGGATTTTAGAGCATAAAAAAAGAGCTGTGTAAAAACAGCTCTTTTTTTTATTTATTCTACAACCACCATAAGATGTCCTTTTGGGATTTTTTCATCTTTGGTTACAAGTATCTCTTTAATTTTACCATCAAAAGGCATTTTAATTTCGTTTCTCATTTTCATTGCTTCAAGAATCAAAACTAAATCACCTTCTTTTAGCTCTGCACCTTCTTTTGCAGTAATATCTACAATAGTACCCGGTATATAAGATTTAATCTCATTTGGGTCTGGTGCTTCATATTGTTCACGATTTATAAACTTTTTTGTCAATTGAGTTTTATACTTTCTTGACAAAATAGCAAAATCGACTAATTCAGCTTTTTGTTTACTCATCATATTAATTTTTAGAATGGTGGGATACCATGTTTTTTCTCTGGACGAGCATCAATTTTATTGCTAGAAACTTCAATTGCATGTAAAAGCATTTGACGAGTTTCTGCAGGCTCGATAACAGAATCAATATATCCCTTTGAAGCTGCAACATACGGATTAGCAAACCTTTCGATATACTCTTGTACTTTTTCAGCTCTCATTTTGTCTGGGTCCTCTGCTTCTTCAATCTCTTTCTTAAAGATAATATTAGCAGCACCCTCTGGTCCCATAACAGCTATTTCTGCAGTTGGCCATGCAAACATGAAATCAGCACCTAGGTGTCTTGAGTTCATTGCAATATAACCACCACCATAAGCTTTTCTAAGAATCACTGTAATTTTTGGTACAGTTGCTTCCGAATATGCATAAAGCATCTTTGCACCATGACGAATAACACCAGCATGCTCTTGATCAACACCAGGTAAATAACCAGGCATATCTTCAAGTGTAATAATTGGAATATTAAATGCATCACAATATCTAATAAAACGAGCTGCTTTATCAGAGCTATCGCAATCTAACACACCAGCAAGATATAATGGCTGGTTAGCAACAAACCCAATAGTTTGACCATTCATTCTTCCAAATCCAATAACGATATTTGGTGCAAACAGCTCTTGAACCTCAAAGAAACGAGAATCATCAACAATTGCTTTAATAACGTCTCTAACGTCATAAGGCTGTTTTGGATCTGCTGGTATAATATCCTCAATATTTTTCTCAAATTTAGGCTCACGAGGTGGAAAGACTTTTGCTTTAGTGCTATTGCTTCGTGGGATAAAAGAGATTAGTTCTTTTATTTGGTCAAAGCACTCTAACTCACTCTCTGCAAAGAAGTGTGCATTTCCTGTTGTTTCAGCATGAACACGTGCACCTCCAAGCTCTTCCATCGAAATTTCTTCACCAAGAACTGTTTTAATAACACCTGGTCCTGTGATAAACATTTTAGAAATATTGTCCACCACAAAGACAAAGTCAGTCAATGCAGGCGAGTAAACTGCTCCACCGGCACAAGGTCCTAAAATAACAGAAATTTGAGGAATAACTCCTGAAGCGATTGTGTTACGGTAGAATATTTCTCCATAACCAGCTAATGAGTTAACACCTTCTTGAATACGAGCACCGCCCGAGTCGTTAATACCAATCAAAGGTACACGCATTTTTAAAGCATGATCCATGATTTTGGTGATTTTACGAGCGTGCATAAGTCCTAGAGAACCACCAGCAACTGTAAAGTCTTGTGCAAAAATACAAACAGGGTCACCATAAATTGTACCCGTTCCGATAATTACACCATCACCATGTAACTCCTTTTTGTCCATTCCGAAATCACGTGCTTCGTGTTCTACGAAAAGGTCATACTCGGTAAATGATTCATCGTCAAGAAGTGATAAAATACGTGAACGGGCAGTCATTTTACCCATAGCTTTCTGCTTCTCGATAGCCTTCTCGCCACCTCCTAACTGAACCTTTTCCCTCCTCTTACGGAGATCAAGGATGTTCTTTTTTAATGACATAATTAATTAGTTTTGATTAATATCATAGAAATCAGCACTTTAACTATTTTCTGACTTCTAATTAAGTTACATAATTACTAATTTTAGAGTGAAGAATAGAATTTTTCAACAACAAAAA
>CAZHHH010000031.1:5668-20861 GCA_964532085.1 uncultured Marinilabiliaceae bacterium | reverse complement strand
CCTAAAAAATAGGGTAACAGCATTCTTCTAAAACTAATTCCACTAGATAAAATGGCAATAATTTCTGTTCGATATGCCATTTTTGAAGTAAAAAATATAACTCCAATAAAAACAAACATCGGAGTAAAAAGGTTAGCAAAATAAGGGATAAAATTGATATAATAATCAAAAACTATCATTTCTAGAGTTACTGTAGACTCCAAGAAATCATCAATCTTTTCTGCCATATCAAACACAATTGATATGCTTATAATAAGCAAAATTGCAAAAAAGAAAGTCCCTAAAAACTTTTTAAGTATATATAAATCTAACTTTTTCAAAAGAATAATTTTTACTATTTTTCAATTGCAACATTATTTCACATTCACAAAGTAACATAAAATATTAAAGACTCTACAACCTTTGAGTCAACTGTTTTACCATTTTATCTTTCCAAGCTCTAAAATTATTATTTACAATCTGTTTTCTTGCTTCTTTTACGAGCCATAAATAAAATGCCAAATTATGAATAGACGCAATTTGTGGACCCAGCATCTCCCCTGATACAAAAAGATGCCTCAAATATGCTTTTGAATATATCAAATCAAACTCTGAATGCCCATCACTATCTATAGGAGAGAAATCTTTCTGCCATTTTTTGTTTTTTATATTTATTATACCTTGCGATGTAAATAACATTCCATTTCTTCCATTTCTTGTTGGCATAACGCAGTCAAACATATCAACACCACGGTCAATTGCTTGTAGAATATTTGCTGGTGTTCCAACTCCCATTAAATATCGTGGTTTATCAGTTGGCAAAACTTCATTCACCACCTCAATCATCTCATACATTACCTCCTCTGGCTCTCCCACTGCTAATCCTCCAATCGCATTTCCATCTCGTTCAAAAGATGCAATATACTCAGCTGAAGCTCTTCTTAAATCACGATATCCTGAACCTTGCACAATCGGAAAAAATGTTTGTGAATATCCATAAAGTGGATCGGTAGCATCAAACTTTTCAACTCCCCTTTTTAGCCATCTATGCGTTAGCTCCATAGATTTTTTTGCATAATTATAATCAGAATCTCCTGGAGGACATTCATCAAAAGCCATAATGATATCAGCACCAATAATACGCTGAGTTTCAACAACATTTTCGGGTGTAAAAATATGATACGAGCCATCTATATGTGATTGAAATCTAGCTCCCTCTTCACTCAATTTTCTTCTATGACTTAATGAAAAAACCTGAAACCCACCACTATCTGTAAGAATTGGTTTATCCCAACCTATAAATTTATGCAATCCACCTGCAGCATTTAACACATCTAGCCCTGGTCTTAAATAGAGATGATATGTATTACCTAATATTATATGCGGTGCAACCTGCTGGTGTAAATCTTTTACATGAATCCCTTTTACAGACCCAAGAGTTCCAACAGGCATAAATATAGGAGTTTCAATTTGTCCATGGTCAGTAGTTATTAAACCAGCCCTAGCATTTGACATGCTATCATTATTCTGTAATTCAAACTTCATTTTTATTCTATATAATTTATGCAAATATAACAATAAGAGATTTATAAAAGAGGTAATTTATTATTTCTATATTTTTATTATTAGCTACGAGATAACTACAATTTGTTAAAAAATTACTATTTTGGCCTTTTAATTCTAATACAAAAAAATGAATATAATAGACTTGCCACTTGAGATTCAGATTGTTTCAGCTGTTTTGCTGATAAGTTTTGTAATACAATTATATCACCTACTCTTTAGAGTTAGGAATTTGGCTTTCTACAAACAGGGAGAAGTTGATAACTCTTTCACACCTCCAGTTTCTGTTATTATTTGTGCTAAAAATGAATCAATAAATCTGACCAATTTTCTTCCTTCAATTTTAAATCAAGATTATCCTAATTTTGAAGTAATTGTTGTCAACGATGGTTCTGAAGATGATACAGAGTTAGTTCTTTCTAAATTTAAACAAGAGCATCCTCATTTATATTATACATCCATTCCCATTGATAAAAAATTTACTCATGGCAAGAAGTTAGCTGTTTCTATAGGGATAAAAGCGGCAAACAATGAACACCTTGTATTTACAGATGCAGATTGCTATGCAGCCACAGACCAATGGCTAAAAGGGATGGTATCTGGATTTGCAAAGGAAAACAAAGAGATAGTTTTAGGATTTGGAGCTTATAAAAAAGAGAAAGGTTTTACCAACTTTCTCATAAGATATGACACTTTTTATATAGCCATTCAATATTTAAGTTATGCGTTAAAACGTAGACCATATATGGGTGTTGGTCGTAATTTGGCTTATAAAAAAAGTCTTTTTACTCAAAACAGAGGAATGTCAAGTCACATGCACATTGCATCAGGAGATGATGATCTATTTATTAGTGAAACAGCTACAAAAAACAACACTTCGATAGTTGTTAATCCATCCGCACACACATTTTCTTTAGGTCCACAAAACCTAAGTAGATGGAAAGATCAAAAATCAAGACACTTAACAACTGCACATTATCACAAAAGAAGAATAAAATTCAGCTTATTTATAGAACCATTTAGTCGCCTATTTTTAATTATTAGTGCAATATTTTTGATTTTAATTAATAAATTTGTAATTATTGTAGGTTCTTTAGTATTTTTGAAATATCTTATTCAATTAATATTATGGCGAAAAATATCTAAATTATTAAATCAAGGCAAACTTTATTGGTCTTTGCTATTTTTTGATTTATTACACCCATTATTTTTATTATGGGCTTATTTAAGTAGTGTACGAAGAAACAAAAACAGATGGAAGTAAATCCAAACTTATCCGAAAAAGGAAGATATGATTATGATTTAGTTCAAAAAGCTATCCAAGGCGATCAACAAGCCTATGCTGAACTAATGAGTCGATATAGAGACTCAATCTACTTTATGCTTTTAAAAATGGTTAATAACAAAACCGATGCTGAAGATTTAACAATTGAAGCATTTGGAAAAGCATTTAGAAGCATACATCAATATTCTCCCAATTATGCTTTTAGCACATGGTTATTTAAAATTGCCTCTAATAACTGCATTGACTTTTTAAGAAAAAAGAGAGCTAAGCTTGTCTCCATTGATGTTGATAACAGCGATGATGACAAACAATATAGACCTCAAATTCATCTAGAAGATAATGAACCAGACCCTGCAGAAAACCTTATCAAGCAACAAAGGGCTGTTTTAATGCGCACAGTTGTTAAGAAACTAAAACCAAGATACCGAACCCTAGTTGAACTTAGATATTTTAAAGAGTACACTTATCAAGAGATAGCCGAAGAGCTTGATTTACCATTAGGGACAGTTAAAGCACAACTTTTTAGAGCAAGAGAATTATTATATAACACTCTTAAAGATAGTGAAATTGACCGTTCAAGAAATAAACAATAAAAATAGATGGAGCTGATTCTAAATTATTTCAATAATTTTACAGAAAAACAGAAAGAGCAATTTGCACAATTAAGTACCATTTATGGCGAATGGAATAGCAAAATAAATGTAATATCTCGAAAAGATATGGATTCATTTTATGAGCGCCATGTTTTGCACTCTTTAGCTATTGCAACATTGATAAACTTCAAATCTGGTTCAAACATTATAGATGTTGGTACAGGCGGTGGATTTCCTGGTATTCCTTTAGCAATATATTTTCCAGAAGTTCGGTTTACACTTATTGATTCAATCGGCAAAAAAATAAAAGTAGTTGATGCTGTCAAAACGGAATTAAATCTGACTAATGTTACAACTCATCAGACTAGATCTGAAAATTTTAAAGGAAGTTTTGACTTTATAGTCAGTCGTGCAGTTAGTGACATGTCGCTTTTTCACAGATTAACGAAACATTTAATTTCAAAAAAACAACAAAATGCACTCCCCAATGGTATTTTATATTTAAAAGGTGGAGATTTAACTGAAGAATTAAGACCTTTTGGAAAACGTGCAATTATTAGTGACTTAGATGAAGTATTTAATTTGCCATTTTTTGAGACTAAAAAAATAGTTCATCTTCCTTTTTAACAAAATTAAACCTCAATCTTTTGTATTAACAAAAAAAACATCTATTTTTGCAACTCAAATTTGAAAAAATATTATTTTATAAATAGAACGATAAATAAGTAAAGAAGATGAAACGTACATTTCAACCCTCTAATCGTAAGAGAAGAAACAAGCACGGATTCCGTAGTCGTATGGCAACAGCAAACGGACGCCGAGTTTTGGCATCAAGACGTGCCAAAGGAAGAAAAAAATTAACAGTTTCCTGTGAAAGAAGACACAAAGCTTAATTATTTAAGCTTCTTGATACTTTAAAGGCTCCTTTTAATAATGGAGTCTTTTTTGTTTTCTATAAGTTATCACTATTAATATTTTTATTATTAATTTTGGATAAATAATAACAAGAAAGAAAATGAACTGGAAAATATTTATTGACAAAACTATTTGGAAACATATTGGAATAATAATAACCTCCTTGATTATTCTAATTATAATCACTTTTATGTTTCTTAGAGTTTACACACTTCACGGACAAGGAAGTCCAACTCCAGATTTTATTGGCTTAACAGAACAGCAATTACAACATCTAATTAAATCTAAAAATCTTAGATATACTATAATTGATTCAGTTCATATCCACAATGCTCCAAAAGGAGCAGTTGTTGAACAAGATCCAAAGCCTGGACAAAAAGTTAAAAAGAACAGGAGACTTTTCTTCACCATAAATGCATGGAGCGAAGAGATGGTTGCAGTTCCTAGAGTTACAGACTTAAGTTTAAGAGATGCAAAAGTTATTATTGAATCATTTGGTCTTAGAATTGGTGAGCTGATTTATATTCCCTCTGAATATACTAATCTTGTATTAGGTCAGCACTATGAGGGAAAACCTGTTGAACCAAGCACATCAGTACCAAAAAGATCAAAAATAGACCTAATTGTTGGACAAGGATTAAGTAGAGAAACAACAGCTATTCCAAATTTAACTGGGCTTACAACAGATGAATCAAAACGCATATCACAAAGTGTATATCTCAATATAGGAGCAACTATTTACGATGACAATGTGATTACTAGAGATGATTCGATAAGAGCATTTGTTTGGAAGCAAAATCCTCCTGCAGAACAAGGAATAACTAGACGATTAGGTGCATCTATTGATATATGGTTAACGACAGATTCAACTTTAATATCAACTATAAAAAGCCCCCCAACGTGGGAAAACCAAAGTATGGATAGCGAAATAGAAGTAAGTAGTTCAATTGATGATGAACTATTTTAAATCTATATAATACAGATAAAATGAGTTTAAAAGAAGAGGATAAATCAAACATTGAAGATTTAGATAGTGATTTGGAAGATGAGGATGTTTCACAGGAAAGCTTTGAGCACCATCGCTTTGTTGCTGATCCAGGTCAAAGTCCATTAAGAGTTGATAAGTTTTTAGTAAATCGAATAGAAAACGCTACACGAAATAAGATACAAGAAGCTGCTACAAAAGGCTGTGTGCTTGTAAATGGAGTTGCTGTAAAATCAAATTATAAAGTTAAACCTGATGATGTGATAACCATTGAAATGAGTTATCCTCCTCGTGAAATAAAAATTATTGCAGAGGATATTCCATTAGATATTGTCTATGAAGATGATGACATAATTATCATAAACAAACAAGCAGGAATGGTTGTGCATCCTGGTCATGGAAATTATACAGGCACTTTAGTTAATGCACTAGCATGGCACTTTAAAGGTCAGCCATGGTTTAATTCTGATGACCCACGTCCTGGATTAGTTCATAGGATTGACAAAGACACAACTGGACTTTTGGTAGTTGCAAAAAATGAAGAATCTAAAGTTCATCTAGCAAAGCAATTTTTTGATAAAACCAGCAAGAGAACTTATCAGGCTATTGTTTGGGGAAGAATCGAAGAGAAAGAAGGGACAATTACAGGAAATATTGGACGCAGTTTGCAAGATAGAAAACAGATGGCTGTTTTCCCTGACGGAGACCAAGGAAAACCAGCTGTCACTCATTATAAAGTCATAGAAGAGTTAGGATATGTCTCCTTAGTTGAATGCCAACTAGAAACAGGAAGAACGCACCAAATTAGAACGCACCTAAAATATATAGGTAACACACTTTTTAATGATGAGAGATATGGTGGAAACAGAGTTTTAAAAGGTTCAAACTTTAGTAAATATACTCAATTTATAACAAACTGTTTTAAAATATTACCAAGGCAAGCACTTCACGCTAAAACATTGGGTTTTATTCATCCAAAAACAGAAAAGTATATTGAATTTGAGACAGATTTACCAGATGATATGCAAACTGTAATTGAAAGATGGAGAAGATACATTGCAGCTGGTGAAGACGAAGTATTAAGAAATATTTAATCAAAATATATTTATAAAAACATGAGCAAAAAAAATATAGCAATTGTTTATGGTGGCTATTCTTCTGAGGAAGTTGTTAGCAAAAAAAGTGCAGATGGAATAGCATCGTTCATTGATAAATCAAAATATAATATATACCCACTCTACATATCTAACAAAAAGTGGAGCGTTATAAAAGATGGAAATAAGTACGACGTTAATCGTGCAGATTTCACAGTAAATATTAATGGAGAGATTATCAATTTTGATTGTGCATATATTACAATCCATGGAACACCTGGTGAAGATGGAGTTTTGCAAGGTTATTTGCAGCTTCTAAATATTCCACACACCACTTGTGATGTTATGGCTTCTTCACTAACTTTTAATAAATATATTTGCAATCAATTTTTAAAAAACTTCGGTTTCTTAGTTGCTAACTCTGCTCTAGTTCGCAAAAACAAACCTTATGATATAGATAGTATTGCAAAAGCCACTGGTTTTCCTTGTTTTGTAAAACCCAATGCTGGAGGCTCCAGTTTTGGAATATCAAAAGTAAAATCAATGGATCAGCTTGACGATGCTATACAAAAAGCATATACGGAGAGCAACGAAGTTATTATAGAGCAGTTTATTGAAGGAACAGAACTGACTTGTGGACTGTATAAAACATTGGACAAAACCACTATTTTCCCAATTACAGAGGTTATTAGTGAAAATGAATTCTTCGATTATGAAGCTAAATATACCGCTGAAAAAGTTACAGAAATTACACCCGCAAGAATTAGTGCAGAATTAACAAAAAACATTCAAGAGCAATCATCAAAAATATATGACCTTTTAAATTGCAAAGGTTTTATTAGAGCAGATTATATATTGCAAGGAGACAAAGCATTTCTTTTAGAAGTAAATACCACACCAGGTATGACTTCCACCAGTTTTATTCCTCAACAAATTGCAGCTAAAAACTTAAATATATCAGATGTTTTCTCTGATATAATTGAAGATGCAATAAAAAGAGTTCGAGAAGATTTGTAATAGTTTGCAACAAAATAACTTTATAACTGTTTATTTAACAGTTAAACGTTCTTATTAAAATAATCGAAATGAAAAAAAATAATGTAAATGTCACTTTTAAAGGTGGCGCAGTAACACTTTTAGGCGATTCGCCAAAAGTTGGAGATAAAGCTCCTGATTTCACAGTTTTATCATCATCATTAGAGCCAGTTAAATTGTCAGATTATGATGGCAAAGTAAAGATAATTGCAGTATATCCTTCCATTGACACAGGAGTGTGTCAAGCACAAAACAGAAGATTTAATCAAGAAGCAAACAATCTTAAAGAAGTGGCTGTTTTATCAATTTCTGTAGATTTACCTTTTGCACAAGGCAGATTTTGCGCTGCAGAGGGATTAGATAGCATCATCACACTTTCTGACCATAAAGATTTAGATTTTGGTTATAAATATGGTTATGTAATTGAAGAGCTTAGACTTTTAGCACGCGGAACAGTTATTATCGATAAAGATAACACGATTAAGTATATAGAATATGTTCCTGAAATTGCTACAGAACCTGATTATGATGCAGCTCTTAAGATTGTAAAAGAGTTGATTTAAAAATATAGATTATACCAAAAAGGCTGTCCATTTTAGACAGCCTTTTTTAATTTCATCTTGAAAATAACAACTCCCTATTACAATTAGTAAAACCCACTACGCCGTGCCTCGCCTTTGGCAAGGGGGCTGATGTGTAGAGATTATTAGCCCCATAATGAATTATGGGGTTAATAACATATAACACCATTCGGTGTTAATGTACACAACGTATTTCAATTTTACGAATTGAAAATTACCCCCCCCCCTTGCCTGCGACGAGACACGCAAAGTAGTTTGAATGTGACAAATTAGATATATATCAAGTTGTTCATCTGTTTCTGGGTGTCCCACTCCAATGTGAAACTCAAAAGACTATTCATTGTGAACAGCCTTTTTTAATTTTATCTTGAAAATAACAACTCTCTATATTTTGGCAGTGGCCACATCTCATCATCAACTATCATCTCTAGTTTATCGATATGATATCTAATATCCTCTAAATATGGACGAACAGTTGTATCATAAAGCAATGCACGTTCATTCATCTCCTCAATTCTATTAGCTATTTTTCTTGCCTCTGTCATATCTTTAACCTTATTTTTGATATTATATATATGACTAGAAGTTTTCTTAATTAATTTAAGTCTATCATCAATAATTTCATGATAGCTTTCATCATCAGCAAATAGAGATTTTATACCATTAACATTTTCAATCAACGTGTTCATATATCTTGTTGCAATTGGTATAATGTGATTTAACGAAAGGTCTCCCAACACTCTAGATTCTATCTGAATCTTTTTAGCAAACTTTTCCAGTTCCACCTCCACTCGTGCTTCGAGTTCCTTTTCACTAAAAACTCCAGTTGATTCAAATGCTTCAATAGATTTCTCTTTCAAATATCCTTTTACACCATCTGGCACATTTGCAACATTAACAAGTCCGCGTCTTTCAGCCTCCTCCACCCACTCTTGACTATATCCATTTCCATCAAAACAGATATCTTTGGTATCTTTAATATATTGCTTTAATATTTGCAAAATTGCCTCGTCACGCTTCACCCCTTTCTCAACTAGAGCCTCAACTTCCATTCTAAATTCACGCAACTGCTCAGCCATTATTGTGTTGATAACAATAAACGCAGAAGCACAATTTGCTGATGAACCAACAGCTCTAAATTCAAATCTATTTCCTGTAAAAGCAAATGGTGAAGTTCTATTTCTATCTGTATTATCTAACAGAATTTCTGGAATTTTTCCGATATTTAATTTTACAGAAGTTTTCTCTGCAGGCGTCATCTTTGCATCAGGTACAGACTCCTCGAGTTCGGCTAAAACTCTATTTAGCTCATCGCCTAGAAAGATAGAGATAATTGCCGGCGGTGCTTCATGTACTCCCAAACGGTGCATATTTCCTGCAGTTAAAATACTTGCCAACAAAATATCTTGATGCTTATAAACAGCCTTCATCACATTTAGCAAAAATGTAAGAAACTGCATATTTGTTTTAGGATTTTTTCCTGGAGAAAATAGATTTACTCCTGTATTTGCAGTTAGAGACCAGTTACTATGTTTACCAGAACCATTAATTCCCTTAAATGGTTTTTCATGGAAAAGCACTCTAAACTTATGTTTGCGAGCAACTCTTTTCATAATATCCATAACCAATTGATTATGGTCATTAGCTAAATTTGCCTCTTCAAAAATTGGAGCCACCTCAAACTGATTTGGTGCCACCTCATTATGTCGAGTTTTTAAAGGAATTCCAAGTATATACGCCTCTCTTTCAAACTCCTCCATAAATGCAAAAGCCCTTTCAGGAATTGAACTAAAATAATGGTCACCAAGCTGCTGGTCTTTTGACGAAGAGTGCCCCATCAAAGTCCTATCGGTAAGCATCAAGTCTGGACGAGCCATGTAAAGTGCTTCATCTATAAGAAAATACTCTTGCTCCCAGCCTAAATTACAAGTAACTTTTGTTATATTTTTATTAAAATATTGACACACCTCTACAGCTTCTTTCTCAACAGCAGCTAACGCTTTTAAAAGAGGCATTTTATAATCTAAAGCCTCACCAGTGTATGAAACAAAAACTGTTGGTACACAAAGAGTTGTTCCCACAATAAAAGCTGGAGATGATACATCCCAAGCTGTATATCCACGTGCTTCAAAAGTATTTCTAATACCACCCGACGGAAAGCTTGATGCATCAGGCTCTTGCTGAACCAATAATTTACCACTAAAATTCTCAACTACACCATCTTCGCCATCAAATTCTATAAATGCATCATGCTTTTCAGCAGTTGAGTCAGTGAGCGGATGAAACCAGTGCGTGTAATGTGTTGCACCATTTTCAATAGCCCATGCTTTCATTCCTAAAGCAATTTGGTCAGCCATTTTACGCTCTATTCTTGTGCCTTTTTCAATAGCTTCCATTACATGGTCATAAGCTTGACTTGACAAATATTTTTTCATCTTTAATTTGTCAAAAACATTCTGTCCGTAATAGCTTGAAGTAGTTACACCTAAATCGTCTAAATATAGAGGCTTTCTATCTAAGAGCTCTTTTAATGCTAAAAATCTTAATGTGGCCATATTTTAATTTTTCAGTTTATGCAAATATTGCACTTTTTACAAAACAACCCATCATTTTAGGACACTTTTTAACAAAAAACAGCAAAAAAAAATGAAAGCACCCCCATTTTAACAGGGGTACTTTCGTTTTTTTGATATTTTACAATCCCAAATTGTCCGTTAGCCAAATTATAGATTAATTGCGTTTACCCCCGTCCTCCTCTTGCTTTCAGCTAGACACGGTAAAGGGGTGCTACCCTAAAACGTAAATATAAAACGTAACTGAAACTTCGCTTTATTAATGGACTATTTTGGTATAATTAATAATAATTACAACTTCTCTTTAATCATTTTTTCAGCTTTAGAAATAGCTGCTGATATACCAGCAACATTTTTTCCACCAGCAGTTGCTAAAAATGGTTGTCCACCACCGCCACCTTGAATTTCTGGTGCTACAGCTTTTATAATCTCAACAGCATTTATTCCTTTTTCAACTAAAGAGTCTGATAGCGAGATTGCTAATTGAACTTTCCCTTCACTAGCACCAGCTAATACAACAGCTATACAACCATCACTTTCGCTTCTTAATTGAAATGCAATATCTTTTGCATTCTTAGCAAGCAATGTTCTCAACTCTGAAGCAACTATAGTAGTATTACCAACCTTTTTAGAAGCATCTAATAGACTACGTTTTTCAATCTTCATCATGTTTTGCATCAATGAATCCAGCTGTTTTGATAATACAGTATTGTCATTTAGAATCTGCTCAACATTCTTTCTTATATTTAATTTATTTTTAAACAGATAAGAAAGTTCCTTTAAAACATCTGTTTGTCCATTTATGAATTCCTCTGCCTTGTCTGCAACAACTGCTTCGATTCTGCGAACACCCGCAGCAACAGAAGATTCTGACAACACCTTGAAAATTCCTATTTCACCAGTAGCTTTTACGTGAGTTCCACCACACAGCTCAATTGAATCTCCAAACTGAATTGCTCTAACTAAATCACCATATTTCTCACCAAAAAGAGCTATAGCACCCATATCTTGCGCTTTGCTTAAAGGTATATTTCTATGCTCTTCAAGATTTAAATTTCTACGAATATCTTTATTAATAAGATTTTCAATTGTTCTCAACTCCTCATCGCTAACTTTCTGATAGTGAGAAAAGTCAAATCTTAAATATTCTGGATGAACCAAAGAACCTTTTTGCTCAATATGATCTCCTAGTATTGTTCGTAAAGCCTTATGCAATAAGTGAGTTGCAGTATGATGATTAGCAGTCATTCTACGCTTCTCTTTATCAACAACAGCTTTAAAACTCGCATTCAAATCTTTTGGAAGTGAATTTACTATATGAACTGATAAATTATTCTCTTTTTTAGTGTCAACAATGTATATTCTTTCGCCATCACTAGATTCGATATATCCAATATCACCAACCTGTCCACCACCTTCTGCATAAAATGGAGATATATTAAAAACTAATTGGAAAATCTCCTTGTTTTTAGTTTTTACTTTACGATATCTCACAATTTTTACATCAGTTTCTAGATTATCATATCCAACAAACTCCTGAACATCGTCTTCTATTAGCTCTACCCAATCGTCTGTTTCAACTGTCGCAGCATTTCTAGCTCTATTTTTCTGAGCCTCCATCTCCACGTCGAACTCTTTCTTGTTTACCACAAGATTATTTTCACGTAAAATAAGTTCTGTTAAATCAAGTGGGAAACCATAAGTATCATAGAGTTCAAAAGCTACTTTACCATCAACAATAGTATAACCAGCTTTAACAGTGTCTTTAATAATCTTATCTAACAACGAAATTCCAGTAGCAAGAGTTCTTAAGAAAGACTCCTCCTCCTCGTGAATAACTTTCTCTATCAAATCTCTTCTTTCAATCAACTCTGGGTATGCATCACCCATTGTTTCTATTAGAGATTCTGATAATTTGCTCATAAAAGGCTCTTTCATCTCCAAGAAAGTATATGCATATCTCACGGCACGCCTCAAAATTCTTCTAATTACATAGCCAGCTTTATTATTTGAAGGTAATTGCCCATCAGTGATTGCAAAAGCAATAGTTCTAACGTGGTCAGCTATCACTCGCATTGCAATATCTACCTCTTCGTTCTCACCATATTTTTTATCAGTGATTTTTTCAATCTGATTAATAATTGGCTGAAAAACATCAGAGTCATAATTGGATTTTTTTCCTTGCACAGCTCTGCACAGTCTTTCAAAACCCATTCCTGTATCAACGTGCTGTTTAGGAAGTTTTTCTAGCTCTCCATTACTTTTTCTATTATATTGTATGAAAACTAAATTCCATACCTCAATTACCTCTGGATGATCTTTATTTACCAAATCGCGACCAGAAACTTTCTTCTTTTCTTCATCACTTCTAAGGTCAATGTGAATTTCTGAACAAGGTCCACACGGGCCTACATCACCCATTTCCCAGAAGTTGTCATCTTTATTTCCATTAACAATTCTATCTTCAGGTAAAAACTTTTTCCATGTTTCAAAAGCCTCATCATCTCTTTCTACTCCATCTTTCTCATCACCCTCAAAAATAGAAGCATATAAATCATCTTTATTAAGTTTAATCACTTCGGTTAGATATTCCCATGCCCACTCGATTGCTTCAGTTTTAAAATAGTCACCAAAAGACCAGTTTCCAAGCATTTCGAACATAGTGTGATGATATGTATCATGCCCAACCTCTTCTAAATCATTATGTTTTCCTGAAACTCTAAGACATTTTTGTGAATTGGCCACTCGTGGGTCTTTAATTTCTGAATTTCCAAGAAAAATATCTTTAAACTGGACCATTCCAGCATTGGTAAACATTAAAGTAGGGTCATCTTTAATCACCATAGGTGCAGAAGGAACAATTGTATGTTTTTTTGATTCAAAAAAATTCAAAAAACTTTTTCTAATTTCCGATGCTTTCATCAATTTAATAAATTATAAAGATTTAATATTTTCTAAATTATTATGCTTTTTATAGAAATATTCTTAAAAATGCTATCAAGATGCATAAATATTTCAAAATGAATTGCAAATTTGCAAAAATTGGTTCATTTTTTCATCATTTTACTATGAATTTGTATAAAAAACCAACTTTTGAGCATTTTTTTAACGTTTTTCATTTTTTAAATATATATTTTTTATATTTTAGTCTCAAATTTACCAATAGCTATGTCAAAAATAAAATATCGATATAATTCAGAAACTTTAAGCTACGACCGAATTGAGACTGGTTTAAAACATTATATTTCTCGTTTTTTCTCATTCACTTTCTATAGTGCAATTATGGGTGTGGGGTTTTTCTTTGCCTATATATATCTATTTGACAGCCCGAGAGAGATAAAATTAGAGCGCGAAAATTTCCGTTTAGTTTCACATTATGAGATAATGTCTTCCAAATTAAATCAAATACAGGCAGTTTTAGAAGATATTCAAATGCGTGACGAGAATGTTTATCGTGTAATATTTAATGCCGACTCTATTCCCAATGCTGTTCGTCAGGCTGGTTTTGGTGGAGTTAGTAGATATAAATATTTAGAAGATTTAGAAAATGCTGAGTTAGTTGTTAATACCGCTAAAAAACTAGATGTAACAATGAAGCGACTTTATGTTCAATCAAAATCATTTGATGATATAATAGAGCTCACTAAACGTAAAGAAGAGATGTTACGTTGCATCCCAGCTATACAACCTATATCTAATAAAGATTTGAGACGTACAGCATCTGGTTATGGATGGAGAACTGACCCAATTTACAAGACACGACGTTTTCATCAAGGCTTAGACTTTTCTGCACCAATTGGTACTGAAATATATGCAACTGGCGATGGTGTTGTTACCATAGTTCAAAGTTCAAGAATTGGTTATGGAAAACATATAAAAATAGATCATGGATTTGGCTACACCACTGTCTATGCACATATGGACAATTTTAATGTTAGACAAGGCCAGAAAGTTAAGCGTGGTGATGTGATTGGTCATGTAGGTAATACTGGTAAATCAACTGGTCCACACTTGCATTATGAAGTTAGAATCAAAGGGCGTGCAGTAAATCCTACTCACTATTTCTTTCAAGATTTAACGGATGAGCAATATGAAGAGATGATTAAGATTTCTTCAAACAGCAATAGAACTTTTGATTAATTTAAAATTATTGCTAACATCAATTTGTTTTCTATAATAATAAAGAGTATTTTTAAAAAGATACTTATTATAATATCGAATATTTTCAATTAAGTTATATATAATAAATAATGAGTCCTTACACACCAAAAATTGAAAGACTTTATTACACCATAGGCGAGGTTGCCGAAATGTTTGATGTAAACACTTCGTTGATAAGGTATTGGGAAAAACAGTTTGACATTATAAATCCTGAACGTAACAAAAAAGGAAATAGACTATTTACTCCTGAAGATATTGATAATTTTAGATTGATATATCATTTGGTAAGGGAAAAAGGCTTGACATTAGCAGGTGCCAACAAAAAACTGAAAGAGAATAGAGAAGATACGATAAATAACTACGAAGTTGTGAAACGCTTAAAAGAGATGCGTGAAACACTGTTAGAAATTAAAGATAATTTATAAAATA
>CAZHHH010000031.1:3099-5568 GCA_964532085.1 uncultured Marinilabiliaceae bacterium | reverse complement strand
CGCTTAAAAGAGATGCGTGAAACACTGTTAGAAATTAAAGATAATTTATAAAATATTTTTTTTAAAGCCATAACCTCTTTAAATAATAGTGTTTTTTCATCAAATAATAATCTTTCAAAAAAGAACGAGATTTCTATGTCGCTTAGGCTCCATCGAAATGACATTAGTATTTATTGAGTAGGAGGAAAAAGGCGATTTTTATAATAGATAATCTATATCGTAAAATCGCCTTTTTCCTCACCGAATCACCCTGACAAAATGCCATTTAGTTATGCTGAGTTATTTTTAATTCTAAGAAAGTTAACATTTTACAAAAAACAAATATCAAAAAACCACAAAACAATTAGGATGATATTGCTCTTTAATTAGTGATTATGGTTTTATTTTCAAATTTATTTTTATGCCTAAAATTAAAGATATTATTGCAGTGCTTGAGGATTTTGCTCCCTCCTATTTGCAAGAAAAATATGATAATTCAGGAGTTCAGGTTGGTGATATAAATCAAGATGCAACTAGTGCTATAATTGCATTTGATGTTACACTTGATGTTATAGATGAAGCTATAAAGTCTAAAAGTAATTTGATAATTAGCCACCACCCTATCACATTATCAGGTATAAAACAGCTTACGGGCAAAACATTAACAGAGCAGATAATAATAAAAGCTATTGAAAACAATATAGCTATTTACTCATCTCACACCAATAGTGATAAAATTAAAACTGGTGTTAGTGGTTTGTTAGCAAACAGGTTGGGACTTATTAATCAAGAAATTTTAGTTCCTGAACCTAATTCTCTTTTAAAAATAGTGACATTTGTACCAGAAGCAAATGCTGACAGTGTTAGAGATGCAATGTTTAAGGCTGGTGCGGGATATATTGGAAATTACGATAGTTGCAGTTATAACAGTTCTGGCTATGGTACATTTAGAGCTGGCGATAATACAAATCCATTTGTTGGAAAAATTGGAGAAGTCCACAGTGAAAAAGAGGTAAAAATAGAGAGTATTGTACCCTCGCACTTGAAAAACAGTGTAATAAATGCAATTATAAAAAATCATCCATACGAAGAGCCCGCTTATGATATATATCCGTTGGCAAATCAGAATAACTCGATTGGTTTTGGAATAGTTGGCGATTTAACCGAAGAGATGTCAATTAGCAACTTTCTAAAACATTTGAAAAAAGAGGCTAAAACAGAATGTATAAGATATACCGATATTAATAAAAAAATCATCAAAAAAATTGCAGTATGTGGTGGAAGTGGAAGTTCTTTTTTACCCTATGCCATATCGTCAAATGCTGATGTATATGTTACTGGTGATTTTAAATATCATCAATTTTTTGATGGATTTAATAAAATTATGATAGCAGATATTGGGCACTATGAAAGTGAACAATTTATAAAAACTCTTTTTTATGAGTTAGTTACAAAAAAATTCCCTAATTTTGCAGTCCGTTTAACCGAAGTTAATAGCAATCCTATAAATTATTTTTATTAGAATGGCAAAAACAAAATCAAAAACAAAGGAAATACCTGTTGAAGAGAAATTAGATTTACTTTATGATCTTCAGCAAACTGTTTCAAAAATAGATAGTATCAGAACTTTAAGAGGTGAATTGCCACTAGAAGTTCAAGACTTAGAAGATGAAATTGAAGGGTTAGAGACACGTCTCACCAATCTAGAGGCAGAAGTTAAATCTTTTGCTGATAACATTTTAGGCAAGAAAAATGAGATTGCCGAATCTGAGCTTTTAATAAAGAAATATGAAGCACAGCAAGCAAATGTTAAAAACAATCGTGAGTATGACTCTCTAAACAAAGAGATTGAGTACCAAACTCTTGAAATTGAACTGTGCAACAAACACATTAAAGAGTTTGCTGAGCAAGAGAAAAATAAAAAAGCTCTCATAACTGAATCTAAAAAACTTTTAAGTGAAAGAAAAATAGATTTAAAAGATAAGAAAAAAGAGCTTAACGATATTGTTCACGAAACTCAAACTGAAGAAGAGAAGCTTATAGGTAGATCTGAACGAATTGAGAAAAAGATTGATGAAAGATTGTTAACTGCATTCCACAGAATTAGAAAAAATGCAGTAAATGGTCTTGCAGTTGTGACAGTAGAGCGTGATGCTTGTGGCGGATGTTTTAACAAAATTCCACCTCAGCGTCAGTTAGATATCCAGTCACAAAGAAAAGTGATTGTTTGTGAATACTGCGGTCGCATCCTTGTTCAAAGCAGAGGCGAAGAGTAAGAAAAATTATTAAAATGATATAAAAAAAGGGTTCTAAATGAAGCCTTTTTTTATTGGTGTAAATTTATAGTTTGTCTCTTTTTAAAACTCTATATCTGTACTACCATTCTATTTCTTTTTTTACTTCTGTGCTTATTGGAAGATTAGATTAATGTTAATATTAGATTAATGTTAATATTTTATTTTCTCTTGAGGTAAATATTTTTTATATTTG
>CAZHHH010000031.1:0-2999 GCA_964532085.1 uncultured Marinilabiliaceae bacterium | reverse complement strand
ATTAGATTAATGTTAATATTTTATTTTCTCTTGAGGTAAATATTTTTTATATTTGTGTAGAGATATGAAAATAACACGCATCTAAAGTTTGCTTATACATCTAAATTTGGTGGGATAAGCGCAACAAAAGGGCGGCTATATGAGAGTTACCAAACATGCAAAAAAAACATGGACACAAGTTAAAATTATGAGAATCGATTCTTGATTGAAGAATAGTAAATTTTGAATCACGGGAGTAATTAAAAAAGAAGCCTTCAACTCCCGAAAGTCGAAACATTTCGAAAATGGAGACTTCAAGATTAACGTTTAATCATGGAGGTCTAAAAAAACAAATAAACAGTCTTCCCAAAAACTTTAAAAAGATATGATACGCAAAAGTAAATCATTAGTTATAATTGCACTTAGCTGCTTAGCAATTGTTGGTTTTTTATTTCAAAGTTGTGAGAAATCAATATTTGAAGATGAAGGTATAACAGATGCAGAAGTTTCTTCACTTATTTCGGAGAGACTTAATAGCGAGTCAATTGTGCATATGAAAATCCAGAAAAATGCTGACGGCACTATTAGCTATAAAAATGTCGTCCCACAAGTTATCAAGAACAAAGGTTTTATTGTTCGATTGAAATCTGCACCTGTAGAGAGTTCGGATGGAGAAAAGTGGAAAGATTCTGCAACAAAAAGAACCGGAATGGGAGCTGGTAAATATGTTGCAGACAAAATGAAAGAATATGGTGGTACGTGTATAGAATCGAGGACAGAGGCAATTGATGAAGATGGTGACGGTGATACAGATTCTTACAAAGTATATACAAGACCATGCAACTGGAACTAAGTTTTAATATATGGAAAATGTAACTCAAAAAAAAATCATTTTTATAATCCTACTGTTTGTTAGTTTTTATAGTTGTAAAAACACTTCTAATCGACCTATAGAGCAAATAATTACAGACGAGGACATTAAATTTGGAGCATTAATGCTTAAAGGTAGTGATTACACAGCTCAATTAAGAGTTTTTATAGAGAAAGGAGAAGTAGATTGTCATGTTAAAGATTATGATGAAAAAACTCCTGCATCTATAGATTTTCAACACCTAAGCACAACATGTTCGAGTGGAATTACTTGGGATGATGTAGTAATGTTACATTCCTCCTATGAAGTAGCCAACTACCTTAAGAATAAAATGACCATATCAAAACTTGATTGTATTGAAATAAAGGTCGCTTCGTTCTCCACTTTTAAGGATGACAGTACTAATTATGTTCTTTACACTAAAAAATGTATCGAATAAAATCGGTTTTGTTTTCAATCTTTTTTCTCGGAAGTGTATTTATCACTTCCGAGAAATTTGTTGATTCATCAAACTCTCCAAAGTTTTACTTTACTATTATCTTCTTACTAGCTGTTATATCTAGTATAGCAATAATTAAGAAACAAATAACATTTGAAACCATTATTAGTAATAGAATACTATGGTGTATAAGTGGTATTTTCATTTTACAAGCAACTTACGGAATTTGCCAGCATATTGGTTGGTTTCCATCAAATCACCTCAATTTCACATTAACAGGCAGTTTTGATAACCCAGCTGGATTTGCAGCTAATTTAGCTATTGGGTTTCCAATTAATCTACTATTATTATTGAAAGTTAGAAATATTGAACGATATTTTATAGGTGCAGGTGTTTTGATAATTGCAATTGCGGTATTTCTCTCAGGCTCTAGAACTGGTCTATTGGCAATTTTAATTTCATCCATATCTTTCTTTTTTATTGAATTTAAAACTTTTAGGAATATTCAGAAATTAAAGTACTTTAAGCCACTGTCGGTTTTTATTCTTGTTATTTCTGTTACGGGTTCTTTGCTTCTTTATCGTCAGAAACAGCAATCAGCAAATGGTCGGCTTTTAATATGGAAAGTCTCATGTGAAATGATAAAAGATGAACCTGTTTTTGGTCATGGATATGGTGCTTTTAAAGCAAAATATATGGATTATCAGGCAGATTATTTTAAAAACCATCCGAATTCAAAATTTGCCCTACTTGCTGACAATGTAAAGCATCCTTTTAATGAATATATTAAAATTGCAGTTGAATTTGGTATTATTAGTTTGGTAACGATTGTTTCATTAATCATGTTCCTTTTGTGGAAAATAGTTAAAACAAAAAATCAGAACCGAGGACTTATTTTTAGCGGTTTAGTGTCTCTTTTTCTGTTTGCATTCTTTTCATATCCGTTACAATATATTGCGGTTTGGTTATTACTTTCTTTTTATCTTCTTAATGCATTTCCATTAAAAGAAATTAGATTAAAGAATACTCCATTTTCAATCTTTACAAGAGTTGTAGTCGTTGTAATTAGTACTTTTGCCCTTTTACATTTCAACCTACAAATGCAGACAGAAATAAAGTGGAAAATAATTGCAGAAAATTCACTTTATGGTAAAACTCAGGAAATGCTACCAAAATATAAACTACTATATTCAACACCTTTAAAACAAAACCCATTTTTCCTTTATAATTATGGCGCCGAACTCAATATCGCAGAAAAATATGGTGAAAGTATTAACATCCTTAAGGAATGTGAAAGTAAATTCAATGATTATGATTTGCAAATATTATTAGCTGATAACTATTATAATATTGGTAGTATTGATAAGGCCACGCAAACATATGTTTATGCATCTAATATGATTCCTTGTAGATTTTTGCCAATTTACCAACTCTTTGAAATATATAGAAAAACCGGACAAAAAGATATGGCAGTAAAATGGGCTATAGAGATTGTAAACAAGAAAGTCAAAATCCCTTCATTGACAATAAATTCGATTAAAGCAGAAGCAGAAAAATATCTAAAAGAGAATGAAATCACGTTTGGTAACACGTGGTAAATTTAATTGCCGAGGCAGTGGTAAATTCAACGTTTGTAGCTCGCATTTACTTTATAGCGGTTTGACAGTGAGACCACCCCGTAATCGGCAACTAAACTTACCACCACCGTTA
>CAZHHH010000030.1:10191-23245 GCA_964532085.1 uncultured Marinilabiliaceae bacterium | reverse complement strand
GTGGTATGGCTTCTTTTTATGAAGAGAGTAATCGCACTCGATTCTGGCAAAGTGGCGACAGATTATTACAAGCTTTGTGGATTTATAAAAATAATGACATTGATAATTTTATTATTTCCGGAGGTAGCGCAGCTGTTTTAATTGATGAAATTCCTGAGAGCATCTTCGTTTCTCAATATCTAAGGGAGATTGGAATTAGTGATAGCACTATTGTTATTGATTCAATATCTCGCAACACATTTGAAAATGCAGTTGAATGTTCCAAGATTTTTGAAAATAATGGATGGGATAAAAAGATAATATTAGTTACTTCTGCTTGGCATATTCCACGTGCAAAATGGTGTTTTGAACAAAATGGTTTTAGTGTTTATTCTGTTGGTGCAGATTTTCTATATCCTTTACAATCCAAAGTAACAATAAAAGATTTTGTACCTTCATTAACCGTCCTTCAAAGGTGGGAATTAATTTTAAAAGAGTGGATTGGTATTTTATATTATAAAATTAGATATAAAAAAGGGTGATGAAAAAATCATCACCCTTTAAGTAATATAGTTTTGTAGTGTGGTTTATCTCATTGATGTTGTATATGTAGCTTCTCTCTCTTTAGCTTTCTCAAGCCACTCAGGAACTACGGTATTTATAAATTCTTTTTTGTTCTCTTTAAGTTCTCTTAGGTCTAAACCGATATACTCTTGTGCCTTGCTTTTAGTTGAGATATCAGGATAAGCAACAGGCTCATTGTGTCCTAAAGAGGCTAAAAGTCTAGCAAGTTTCAATCTTGCACTTTGTGATTTTTCCATTCCAGTTGATATAACTCTACTTAATTCAAGCGGATTGTGGAATGAATTTCCATGACCAGCTGCAGCATAGTCCCATCTCCACTGAGCATGTCTGATATCCATTAAAATATCTTTCATCTGCTCCTCAGTTGCGCCTTTGTCCCAAGCTGTTTTAGCTTCAACGTGTGCCATTACAAGGTTGTCTTCAAGTTGAGTACGTATTTCTTTAACTTTATCTTGTCTGTCATAAACATTTTTAACTAAAGTTGCAGTCTCTTCTCTATGACACACTTGACATGAGTTTGCAACATTGTTCAATGGACTTTGGATATGATGATCTGTAAATTTTTGTCCACCTTCAGTCATATAAGGTAAGTGACAATCTGCACACGAAACACCTCTCTCTGCGTGGATACCAGTAGAATATACTTCATAATCTGGATGTTGAGCTTTTATCATTGGTGCTCTACTAAGTGCATGTGTAAAGTCTGTAAATCCGATGTTATCATAATACTCTTCCATAGCTTCTGCAGTTACACCGCCATCCCAAGGGAAAGTAACATAGCCTACACCTTCTTCTACGTGTGGACTAAAGTAATATTCAACGTGGCATTGAGCACAAACTAAGCTACGCATCTCTTGATGTGATGCTTTTGTAATATCTTTTCCTTGTCTTTCAAATGCTTCGATAAGTGCAGGACGAGAAATTCTTAAATTCATAGTTTTAGCATCGTGACAATCTGCACAACCAATGTAATTTACTATCTCTTCACCTTTTGTTTCCCAAGTTCCTTTGTAAAATTCTACAATTCCTTGTTCTTCCATTAATCTAGGAACGTCAGGGCTTTTACAAGTCCAACAGTTATTTTGTTGATTAGAAACTTTTCCGTCAATTGGTGCGCCAACACGTAGTGTATTATACATATCTTCTAATGCAAAAGCATGCCCTTTTGGTTGGTTATAATCCCACGAGAATGCATATCCTGCCCAAAGAACTACCATTCTTGGGTTTTCGCCCAATGCATCTCTATGATTTGAACCTAAATGCTTGCTTACAAATGTTGTATCTTCTGTTCTTAAATAAGATTGAAATTGACGAGGGAAATTTTCACCCCATACTTCATTCCTTGGCTCATTTTGAGCATGTTCAACTTGTGGTGTATAAGCAAATACAGCCTCAGCTCTTCGCTCTACAACTGTTGAGGCAAATAAACCTAAAACGAATACAACGATTATCGTTCCTAAGAAAATGGCCCATCCAAGCCAAGGTTTGTTTTTTATTTGTTCGCTAATTGGTTTCATATTATAAACTGTTAAGAAATTCGTACTATTTTTTTGTATTAATTGGTTTTTACTTTTTTGGTCTCGCGTTTTAGCCAATCTGGTACTGGACTAGGTGGAAGTGGTACTCGAGCATCTGGTACACTCGATGCACTTTTCACTCGTCCGTGAGGCGTATCGCGATGACATTCTGAACAATATTTATCCTTTATGTTTGCTTCAAACATAGGATGTGTAGATGCCATTTTGCTATCATAAATCACATGTTCATGACAGCGAATACAGTTATTTTGCACTGCATCTTTACCTGCTTGCTTTATTGTCATAACTTGAGGCTCTAGCCTAAAAGTAAACATATAAGCGTGACGTAAACCATCAGTAGCTTTAAAAAGGTAGTGCTTAAAAATGTTATCTTGTGGCACATGGCAGTCATTACAAACTGCTACCTCACGATGAGCGCTATGATTCCAAGTAGCAAATTGTGGTGCCATAACATGGCAGTTTACACAAGTTGCAGGATTATCAGACAAGTATGATGGCATATTGGCTATGTAAAAAACATAAAATCCTAAGCCAACAAAAATCCCTGTCAAAATAATAACTGGAAACTTCCACTTATCGGGAGGTGTTAGATATTGAATAATGCGTTTAATCATATTTCTCAATGAAAATTACAAACGTTAAAATAATTAACATCTAATATAAGCACCTTTTTTTTAAAAATAAATCAATTAAAGAACTTTTTCTTTAATTTAAAAAGAGTCTAATTAAGAATAATGAGGTAAATGAGTTCTTGAATATCTATTTACTGTCTTAATAGTTTATGTGTGAGTGATTTGTGGTCGATCTGTGATGGCGGTAAATTGTCAATATTATTACTTCTTGTCGGACAAATATCAATTCCTCCACGTCTTGTATATAGGCAACTAACCGTTAGATTTTTTGGTGAGCAAATTTCCCAAAGACGTATATATATAAGTTCACAAATCTCTTCGTGAAAGTGATTTTCATTTCTTATGGATATAATATATTTTAGCAAGCTCTCTTTTGTAGGAATTTTATCACCTTCAAGATGAATAAATAGAGAACCCCAATCGGGCTGATTGGTGATTTTACAATTGCTTCTAAGTAAATGACTTCCAATTTTAATCTCTCCAACTTTGTTTTCTGTTTTTATTAATGATTTATCTTCTGAGAAAAAAGAAAATTCAATATTTTCAACACTTTGACTCTCTTCGAGAATTTCATAATTATCAAAGTCAGATTTATCTTCTTTTGAGTTGTGTGAGTAGAAAGAGATATTAACTTCTGTTTTTAAAAGTTTCTCTAAATCATTTTTTATTATGGAAATAACTAATTCGATTCCCTCTTTTTGGCTGTTGCCAAATTTTTCCATATTAAATGAGTTGAGATACAGTTTTAGAGATTTACTCTCTACTAAAAACTGGGAACTTGATGAATAGACCAACTTTATTAATCCAACAACGGGAAGTCCTTTTTTGGTTAAAAAACTTATTTCATAAGCATGCCAAGCATCATACCCAACAAAAGGTAGATTATTTTCATCAATTTTATAAATTTCTCTATTTAGCTTTCTTGGTACAGCAACCAAGACCTCAGGTTTATAATTTTGTGGATAATCCACATTTTTCCCTAAATGTGTTGCTTCTATTAAGTTTTGTCCCATTTTATTTAATTGTTATACTCCCTTTTTAGCACCAAAAAGGTCAATATGAATTCTTGAAGTAAATCGCCAACCATTTCTCACAGCCATTGCCACGGTTAAGTCAGTCGTTTTAGCAAGCTCGTCCTTATTTGCACCTAAAGGCATTAGCATTATGTTATGCGGCTTAATATTTTTAAGCTGATTGTAATAGTCTTGAATAATTTCGTCTTCATCAGCATTGCTTCCAACTACAAATTTTAATTGAAACTCCTTATTGGTTTTATTACAGAAATCTACAAACTGTTGTAGTGCTTTTATATTATATCTTTTAGCTCCATGGTTTTTTATCGGTCCAGACATAGATAAACCAAGTTTTTCGAGTTTATCTTTATTAGGAGTTGAGTTTTTTAGTTTTGGCGAAATGCTAAATAAATCAATATATTTAGCAGCATCTTCATCAAAAATAGTTCCGTTAGTTTCAACTGTAATATGAAGATTAAGATTATCTTTAATGCTTTTAGCTAATGTTTTCAAAGATTTTTTTTGCACAAATGGCTCACCTCCAGTTATTACAATATGATTCATATTACCGATATTATTTTTTATAATATTAAAGACATAATCAGTAGTGACATTTTGTACATTTTTTGTATCAAAAGATGCGTATGGAGTATCACATTTTGTAATTGAACCATCGGGCAAATTCCATATACATCTTAAATTACAAGAGGCCAAACGGACAAAAAGTGATGGCATTCCAATTAATATTCCTTCACCTTGAATTGTGCCTGGAGTCTGCAATCCAGTAGCAGGTAAATCTTTTAGCAAATTACCTTTATCATCATATATAATAGGAAAAACTCCTTCATCTGCTAATACTATTTTTTCAGATTGTGCTGTCATTTTAAATAATATTTAACCCGGATTATTCATGAGCTTATCTTGTAGTGGATTCAAGGCGTAAAGTCTGTAGTTGTAGTAGCCTACTGCAAAGGCTTTACAACGATGAAGACACACAAGATAAGCCAAACAATTAAAATCTCATAGCTTAAATTTGGGTTGTTTGTTTTAATTTTATTTGCTCTGCAATTTGTCAAATATCAATCATTGTGTTCTGAAGGTGGATAGTAGTGGTGAATAATTTGGGTTAATGCACTATCTTCTACACCTGCTTTTTTAAATGCTTCTGCTCTAAGTAGGCAGCTATCACAAGTTCCGCATGGTTTTTCATCACCTCTATAGCAACTCCAAGTATATTCAAATGGTACTCCAAGCTCACTGCCAATCTTAATCTCCTCAGCTTTTGTTTTATTCATAAATGGTGCGTGAATAGTAATTGGCATATTTTTTTCTGCACCCATAACAGTCCCTTGATTAATAGCTTCTTGCATTGCATCTAAAAATGAAAGACGGCAATCAACATATCCGCTGTAATCTACTTCACTTATTCCAATAAATATATCCTGAGCACCGACAGCCTCTGCATAAGATGCTGCAACAGAAAGAAATATCATATTGCGCGCTGGTACATAAGTTGATGGAATATCTGTTCTTGAAATATCACCATCTTCTATATTTAAGTTTTCATCTGTAAGTGATGAGCCACCCCATTGACCTATGTCTAAGGTAATTAGTCTATGTTCTTTAGCCTCGGCTTTTTTAGAAAGCACTTCGGCTCTTTTTATCTCTTTATCATGTTTCTGTCCATAGTTGAAACATAGTGTATGTAGTTCATAACCTTGACTTTTAGCAAGCCATAGTGTAACTGCAGAGTCTAATCCACCAGATAGTAATATAACAGCTTTTTTGCTCATGATTATTTTTTAAATTGTTAAACAACCACCTTTTGTTTAAATAATACTGATGAACTGAAATGATAATTACGTGTAAATGCAATAATCATCTTTTAATATTAAGTAGCTATTGAAAGATAATAAATGAAGTATCAAAAAGTCCATAGTTTTATTTATAGACAGGATGGTTGCGAACTGTCTTATTTCTAAAATGCAAATATACTTAATTATTGATTATAATTCTACTCAAAATCTTCTAATTCGTCATCTTCGTCTGAATCTTCGCTATCTTGTTTATTGAAAATTCTCAAGAAACTGTTCATTCTACTTTGTGGAGATAAAATAAAACTATATGATTGTTCACCAATTCCAACCTTCATTTTTCTCACTTTTGCATCTACTGTTTGGATGCTGTTATTATAACTTTCGTTGGATGATCGTGTTTGCATCATACCATTTCTATAGCTGAAAAAGTAGTATAAATTATCTTTCCCTTCTATTAAGAAATTCATAGTGTTACCACTTCTGCTAAAAACTATATTAGCTTTTATTTTATACTTACGATTAATTATTCTGTTTTGTGTCCAATATAATATGGCATCACCATCGGCGATATAGCTCTTAGATTCAACATCCCATCTCCATTTGAGGTCGTCAAAAACAAACAGATGCTGATGCTCTTTGGGTAATGATTCAAACGATGCATATGTGCTAACTTCATTATTTAGTTTTATAGCTGTCTCTTTGCCCACCCATTCTTGTAATCGTATGATATTGAGTCCCTCCTTGTTATCATCTCCTTTTGATAATAAATCTCTATACATTATATCAATTGAGCCATCATCTAGCATAAAATCAAGACCAAACATTGTGTTTATGCAAATTGTATCATTTACTCCTCTTAGGTGGCGAGCATTACCAACTGCAGAGGTTTTTATCTGACCCAATGATAGTCCCATATTGACAACTCCTTCACCATAGACGCTACAATCTTCTGTATAATAACGTATAATACTACCAGTTGTATCTGGATTTGCTAACTTTGCAGCACTTGAAATTTCAAAACTTTTATTTAATTCATTAAATCTTAAGAAATCTTTAGCGGTGATAATTGGTTCATCACTGTGAAAAAGACGTTTCTCTAAAAAAGAACTGTAAATAATATTAGAATCTCTATTTAAGAAAAAGTTTGCATAGATATTTTCTAACTCATCATTTTGTGTTCTACTACCAATTGGAATAACAACACTATCTTGATTAATTTTAGATTCAAATCGTACATACTCTATTGGGCCAGTTTCTGAACATGGATGTAACATTTGTGTTGAACCTTTAAATAATAGTAGAGGATCATTTGCTGTAAGTTTTACATCTCCTTTATACCCAAAATATGGATTAAATGTGAAGAAATCACGTTCTCTAATTGAGCCTTCTGCTTCTGTTTTACTATTTCTATTAACTCCAATTTTATTAAAACGAATATCTTTCTTATCCTTTGAGCCGTTTATATATTCATATCTTCCACGTGCTGTATAATCTTTTTTACCATTAATATGTACTGTTGCATCATAAAATTTGTGGATTGAATCCTTTAGTTGAATAGTTACTTGCATTAAACTATCTAAAACTGCTCTAGGGTTTATTGTTATGTTTCCGTCATGAAGATGCATTCTAGCGTCTGCAACATCAACGTATTTAACCTCTTGAGCATAAATTTTCTTATTGTCAACATCATAAAGAGCTAGTGGAACAATAAAATCTAAAGAATCTTGTCGCCTATGTGTTGATACAAATCGGTTACCTTCAGAACCACTAGAGCCTAAATAGATGTTGTTTTTATCCATATCCCATGAGAATTCACTTATATAAGCTCTATACAAATGATCAGTAAAGTCAACTTTGTTTCCAATATTATGGGATACAAATCTGCCATCTCTTCTATGAAAATCTATTGTGGATAATAGATTGTCAGTACTAAAGTTTACACCAGATTCATCATCACTATTTATTAAATTAAAGTTTGATGGATCTGCTATAACTGTATGGTGTCCCAAATCATATAAATCTGCAGTTAAATATGCATGAGGAATATTTAATTGTCCACTACCTTCTAAACCATGTGGGTTTATCGTTAATTCTCCTATAATTCCTGCTTCATTTTTATATAATGTAAAAGGGGCATTTGTTGTTTTAGAAATTAACCTATCTTCGAAAGGTAAGAAGCTGATAAATGCGCCTACACCTTGAACATCGGGAAATTCAACACCTTCTTCTTGTTCAGAAATATCAAATTTGTTGGTGGTACCAATTGTCTCTTTTGGTAAAAATGTAAACTCTTTTGATTCTGATGTAGAAGTTATATAACTGAGAATTCCATCACCTTTTAATCCTCTGTTGCTTAAATTAATTTCATTGGTAAACGTACCTCTGTCATCATATATAGGATAGCCTTCAGGTGGAGATTGCTTGGTAAATCCAAGTGAATAATCAGGTTGTACAACCAAAGTTTCATCAATTACTGGGAAAATATCTGAATGAAAACTTCCAGAAAATACTATGTTACTTTTTGTTAAAAAGTTAACACTATCAATCTCAAAAGGGTCAAGCTGAAAGTAGAAATTATCACGCTGATATTCACCAGTATGTTCAGTAGTGTTTTCATAATAGACAAAAGAATTAGTGCTACTTGTTAAACGTGGAAAGTGTGCAAAATTCTTTGCTCCAGACTTATTATCAGGTTTGTCAATTTCTAAGTGTCCAGAAAACTGTGAAATATTGTTGTTAATTTTATTTACAACTGGTCGTCCCATATGGTCAATTTGGCCACTAGACATATGCATTACCATTGAGTCAATTGTGGTCAAATCAACTCTGAATTTATCGTAATTAAATGTAAAACCATTACCATAAAGCTCAATCATCCCAGAGGTTATATTACCATCAAAAGAGAAGTGACGGTTACGTTTTAAAAGAAGTTCATTTTCTTTTGGATGAAATAGAACGTTTTGCCTATCACTAATAGAAACATGTGGTACACCTGAAATAATCATATCATAGTTTTTTAAATCTATGATTGCATTTGGTATATTTTGATCTGTAGTACTTCGAAATGTTATAACGTCATAATCTTTTTTGCCTATTCTAAATAAAAGAAAATCTTCAAGACGTTCTTGAATTTCAATATAATCTGTGTAAACATTGTATTTTATAAATCCATAAAATGCAAGTTCCATTATTTGATGCCTAACTTGGTATTCAGGCATTTTTAAAAAATGTGCATAATCTTTTACAGTAAATGGGCGACCTTCCCAATATCTTGAACAGTTTTTTAAACCCTGAAGTGGATGAATAGCATCCATACCTTGAAGTTTATTGAAAAAAGCTTCTCTAAAATAACTGATAGACTCAAATGCAGCATAGTTTTTTGCAGCTCCACTAAGCATTCTAAGTTCTATTATATTATCATCTATTTTCCATTTTAAAAGCTGAGTGACCATACTTATATTATGGTAAGTATTAAAATATGGACTTTGCCCCATACCTTCACCGTCTCTAATAAGATGAAGTTCGCGGTTTTTTGCCATATATTTAAAATGCAAACCTGGATGATAGATATAATCTGTATCAAAATGAATATTTACTTCAGCACTATTGCTTACAATCTGGTCATCACGAAGTGAGAAGTAGAGTGATTGTGCAGTGACAAATAATGTGTCATTTTTATAAATCTCAATTTTTGCTGGATGCCCTGGAGTTCCAGAACCAAGGAATTTAGCTCCATGTTGAGAAAAACCGCCCTCATAATGAAAATCTTTTTGAATATTAGGGATTTTATAAAATTGCTCGTAAGATTCAAACTTTGGATATGACGAACTAACCGCATTTACAATTTTGTTGTGAATTTTTCCTTTTAAAGGATAGTTAAAGTAAAATGAGTTATAAAACATTACACTGTCAATAAATACCTCATTTCTATTCATATTTATATTGTAAGAGTCGAAGTTTGCATAAATTTCATGTGGCTTATATCCACGTCTTGACCAATCAATTTTGCCATTGTCTGCTTCCCAGAATCCTGTTAGAATATTTACTTTCCCTTTTGTATCTTTTATATCAATAGTGTCATTGCTTGATTCACAGTATATTGTTGTTAAGTCTGTCACAATATAAAGTGAGTCGGTAAACTGAAATTTTAGATTATCATTACTACTTTTCCACTTAATTGCAGAAGTAGAGTATATTTCATTTTTAAGAAGAGCTCCTTGTGTACGTCTATACAGCGGAATTGCATGACGAAGTTGAAATTTTGGAATCTCTAAAAAGCTAATTAATCCTTTATGCCATTCACTGTATGATTGAATTAAAATATCGTTTTTTTGAAATTCAAAAATGGTGTTTATATAATCATAATAATCAGGAAAGGGACGGCCATTTTTTAAGTGTATTCTATCACACACTGTCATCATGTTATTTTTAATAACAGTGTCTGTTTCAGGAGAGTTCCAGAAGAGTGTGAGTTCTTTTATAAACTCTTTTCGTATCTTTTTTTCTGCAGAAACAGAGAAAACATTATCAATGGCTTTTACAAAATTATCTTCACCTTGTGATGTAAAAAACTCATTATGAGAAAATGATTTTGTATGAAACGCAAGAAATATTATTAACGATATATATAAAAACCTCATTATTTTAAAAACTAATTAGACTCAACTCTTAGTGTACGAAATAGCTGTCCAATTGTTTTTTACTTTTTGGTTTAATTTTGTTAAAGAATATTTATTTGTGACTTTTTCCAAATCAATTTCATCATTTTCATAAAATCCGCTAATTACTAAAATACCTCCTTCTACTAGCTTAGAAGTGTAATGGGAGATATCTTCAAGTAGTATGTTTTTATTTATGTTTGCTAATATTATATCGTATGGGTTGTGTTGCACAAGAGTTGAGGCATCACCAAGCTTTACATCCATATTTCTAATGTTATTTAATTGGCAATTTTCCTCACTATTATCTATACACCAAGTATCAATATCAACTCCAATAACCTCTTTTGCACCTCTTTTTGAAGCTAATATTCCTAAAATACCAGTTCCACATCCCATATCTAAAACTCTTTTTTCTTCAAAATCAAGTTCTAAAATATGCTCAATCATCATTGAGGTTGTTTCATGATGCCCTGTACCAAACGACATTTTTGGGTCAATCAGAATTTCTATAGGATATGATTCTTGAACTTCATGAAAAGTGCTTTTTACAATCACTTGGTTATTTATAACTATCGGTTGAAAATAGTTTTTTTCCCACTCTTCATTCCAATTTTTTTCCTCTAATTCATTGTGTTGGTAAGCAATATTAATATTTTTAAATGGAAAATCTATTTCATCTGTAATCTTTTCAGAAAATGATTGTTCTTGAATATATGCATTAAATCCATTGTCGGTTTCTTCAAAACTTTCATATCCAACATCTGCCATAAGTTGCATTAAAACTTCTGCAGCTTCCTGCATAAATGGAGTTAACTCTACTTTTGTTTGATAATATTTCATAATATATTTTGCTAAAAAGATAAAAAGCTGCCAAATGACTATAATTAGTTTTGACAGCTTTTATTTAAAAATATTTTAGATTAAAATGCAGTTATAATTGCTAAGAAATCATCAGCTTTTAGAGATGCACCTCCAATTAAACCACCATCTACATCTGGATTAGCAAAAAGTTCTTTTGCATTACCAGGATTACAACTTCCACCATAAAGGATAGAGATGCTATTTGCAACTTCCTCACCATATTTTTCAACTAATATGCTACGGATAAATGCATGCATTTCTTGTGCTTGGTCAGAAGTAGCTGTAACACCAGTACCAATAGCCCAAACAGGCTCATAAGCTAAAACAATGTTTTTAAACTCATCAGCGGAAAGGTGGAATAAAGCATCTGCAATTTGAGATTTAACAACATCAAAATGTTTGTCAGCTTCTCTTTCGCTCAATACTTCACCAATGCAAAAAATAGGTTTTAAACCGTTTGCTAATGCTAAATCAGTTTTCTCTTTAAGAATTTCACTATTCTCACCGTAGTATGTACGACGTTCAGAGTGTCCTAAAATAACATATTTTGCACCTGTTGATTGTACCATAGAGGCAGAAACCTCACCTGTGTACGCACCAGATTCTTTATCTGCACAGTTTTGTGCTGCAACGTCCACTTTATCTGCATTTACAGCTTTTACAACTTCTGTAATATGAACAAACGGAGTTCCTAAGATTACTTTACATTTTAAATCGATTGAATCAACTTTGCTGTTAACTTCTTTTGCTAACTCAATACCTTCTTGAACAGTCATGTTCATTTTCCAGTTTCCTGCTACAATTTTTTGTCTCATTTTGTTGTTTTTATTGTTTTAAATAAGTTAATAATTATCGTTGAAATAAAAAGTAATGCAAAAATATGCATCCAAATTATTGTTTTATTAGTTCGTGTTTTATCGTTTGTTAATGAAAAGGCTAAAGGATTTTTTATAATTTCAGTAGTCGGAAAATCATTAAAATGATATTTGCCAACTATCGTTCCATCGTGTATTACTAATAGTCCAGGATTAGAACGTATGATAGTTTTTATAGTTACTTCGTCTGCAAAAAGATAATCGTCAATTACTATATTGCTTGAAGTTTCAAACTTTTCTATCTCTTCAAGTGATGATGAGGTTATAAAGCGAAATGGTATATTTTGCTCTTTGCTAGATTCTGATAATTCGAAAATATTATAAGCTAGTTTTGCTGATATCTTATTAATATCTGGTGATAATAAAACTATCTGACTGCCTTCAGAATTTGCTATTTCTGATGTGAAATCATCTTGATATCTATTTAGTACAGAAAAATCATTTAATGGAGGTGTATATCCCTCACTAATCAATTTTGTATCGCTACTAACAAACACCCAAGTGCTATCATCATAAGGATATTCTTCTATCTTAAATATTTGTTCAATTCCATCTTTAGAAAGTGTGAAAAGTGTCTCATACTCTGGTTGTTCTGCATCATCTGGAATTGACATTCCATCTGCAAGATTTACACCTGTTTTATATGGGCGAAAATCTAATATGGGCAAATGTCTGTGACTATAAATTGACAGTGATAGAATGTATATTACTGGTGCAATTATTACAAAATATTTGAAAAGTTTATTCTCTATTTCATCAAATTTATCTCTATTTAAAAATAGATATATTGTTGGAAGAATAATTACAATGTTTTTCCAAAATGTTTGCCAATTAGTCAGAATTATAGCATCACCAAAGCATCCACAATCGGTAACTGGGTTGAAAATTGCAAGAATTAATGTTAGTATAGTGAAAAAGCTCATTGTTAAAAATGCTACCAATGATGTTTGTCTAACATATATCCCAAATACTAGATAAAATCCAAGAGCAAACTCAAATATTATCAATAAAAACGAAAAAGGAAGTGCAGTTGATGTTAGCCATTCAAAACCAAATGCGATAAAATAATCTTGAAATTTAACAGCTCCTCCAA
>CAZHHH010000030.1:0-10091 GCA_964532085.1 uncultured Marinilabiliaceae bacterium | reverse complement strand
AGCCATTCAAAACCAAATGCGATAAAATAATCTTGAAATTTAACAGCTCCTCCAAATGGATCCACAGCTTTTACAAATCCTGAGAAAATAAAAGTTAGTCCAACAAAAATTCTACTTAAATATTTAAGAAAATCTTTCATTTTAAATGGTTTTTGTGAAAAATTAAAAATTATTCTTCAGGGAAATCTAATTTAATAAGAGCAAAAACAGCATAGTTTATAATATCCATATAGTTTGCATCTAAGCCTTCTGATACTAATGTTTTGCCATCTAAATCTTCTATCTGTTTAACTCTAAAAAGTTTCATTAATATTAAGTCGGCAAGTGAACTAATTCTCATACTGCGCCATGCTTCGTCGTAGTCGTGGTTTTTATTGTCCATCAACTCTTTTGCATCATTTATTTTACCCAAAAATAATTTTAATGCTTCGTCATGATTCATTTCTGGAGAATCTGAAGGTCCTAAATCTAGCTGAATAAGAGCCATAGCTGAGTAATTAACTATGCCAATAAATTCGGGTCTAATTCCCTCATCGACTTTTGAAACTCCTTTGGTTTGGAGGCTTCTAATTCTTTGCGCTTTAATGAAAATCTGATCTGTAACTGATTCTGGGCGCAAAATACGCCAAGCTGTTCCATAATCTTTCATTTTGTTCTCAAAAACTTCGCGGCAAACATTGATTATGTTGTTAAACTGTTCTTCTGTTTTCAATTGTAAACTAGACATATTTAAATTAAAATAAATTGCAGGCGTAAAAATACCAAAAAATGATGAGTTTATTTAATTTTATTTCAAATGATTTTAAAATTGTATGTATAATATCATTTTAGACATAAAACAACGATTTTGTATGTCCAATTCTATAAAAAACTTTATATTTGTTAATATACTTTTTTTAAAATATAAACTAATTTGTCAAAGTGATTGATAGAGAGACATCAAAACATTATAATTTTTCAAATATATTAAGTGTGCGAAAAACCATAAATTGCAGGGGAACAATTGTAGATATCGAGACTCCTCAGGTTATGGGTATAATTAATGTTACTCCAGATTCTTTTTACCCAGGAAGTCGATATGAAAGTGATAAAGAAGTTTTAAATCGTGTTTCTCAAATTGTTGAAGAGGGTGGGAGTATGGTAGATATTGGTGCATATTCATCACGGCCCAATGCAGTTCACATTTCAGAAGAGGAGGAGATATCACGACTTTTGCCAATATTGAAGACGATTAGAGAGAATTATCCATCTCTTATTATTTCAGTTGATACATTTCGCTCTAATGTTGCCATTGCTTCGGTTGAAGAGGGTGGCGCAGATATTATAAATGATATTTCTGGTGGAGATTTGGATGACAATATGTTTGACACAATAGCACGTCTAAATGTTCCGTATATATTGATGCATATGCAAGGGACACCACAAAATATGCAGAATAATCCAAAATATGATGATATAATTGCAGATGTCTCGCTGGTTTTGGCAAAAAAAGTTGATGTGTTACGTTCAAAAGGTGTCAATGATATTATTGTTGACCCAGGCTTTGGTTTTGGTAAAACATTAGATGATAATTACGAGTTATATAGTAAAATAGATGAATTTAGACTTTTTGAACTGCCTATTTTAGTTGGAGTATCAAGAAAATCGATGATATATAATTTTTTAGGTATTACTGCTGATGAGGCATTGAATGGAACAACAGTTTTGAATACAATAGCTCTGCAAAAAGGTGCAAATATTTTAAGAGTACATGATGTAAAAGAGGCTGTTGAAACAGTTAGAATTGTAGACAAATTAAATAGTTTTTTATAAAGTTGCTATGGGTTTTTTAGAAATCAGATTAATAGATATAATTGATGTAGTGCTTGTAGCTTACTTAATGTATAAGTTATATAAGCTAATAAAAGGCACAGTTGCACTAAGTATTTTTATTGGTCTGTTTACATTTGTTCTTTTTTGGTTGATGATAAAAACCCTTAATATGCAACTGTCATCCACTATTTTAGATACGTTTGTAAATGTTGGTGTTATTGCTCTGATAGTTGTTTTTCAACCAGAAATTCGTCGTTTTTTATTAATGTTAGGTAATCGCTATAATCTCACTAAACGCTTTGCATTTGACAGACTCTTTGATAGTAAATCTCCAGGAATGATGAGTTTTTATGTAGAGCCATTAATTAGAGCTTGCGAAGAGTTTTCGGTAAGTCGTACAGGTGCTTTAATTGTAATAACTCGTCAAAGTGATTTGGTTGATTATGTAAAGACAGGGGAGTTGATTAATGCTGTTATTTCAAAGCAATTACTTAAAACTATTTTTTATAAAAACAGCCCATTACATGATGGAGCTGTAATAATTAGCCAAAGTAAAATTAAGGCAGCTGGATGTATTTTGCCAGTGTCACAAAATATGAATTTACCAAAGCATTTAGGTTTACGTCATAGAGCAGCTATGGGAATAACTGAAGCAACAGATGCTATTGCCATAGTTGTTTCAGAGGAGACAGGTAATGTCTCTTTTTTTAGAAGTGGGAAAGGGGAGTATAAATTATCTTCAGAATATCTGAGGAAAAAATTGACGCAAGATGAAAAATAATGCTTAGAAAATAAAAGATTTTATATTAGTATAATGTATAAAATAGCTATAAGTGGAAGCACTGGTTATATTGGCGGTGCAATTAAAAAAAGCTTAGAAAATCAAAATAATAAAGTTGTTCCGCTAACGCGTCATGATTTTCATGCGGGTGTACATCATCTTATAAAAAAAATGAAAGATGTAGATGTAATAATTAATCTTGCTGGTGAATCAATAAAAGGAAAGTGGACAGATACTAAAAAGCAAAATATATTATCTAGCAGAATTCAAATTACTAGATTATTGATTACTGCAATTAATAAAATGGATTATCCTCCAAAACTTTTTATTTCAGCATCGTCGGTAGCTATTTATGATAACATTGAGGTACATGATGAATTCTCTTTTCTGTATGGAAGAGATTTTTTAGCCGATGTATGCAAATTTTGGGAGAAAGAGGTTCATAGAATAGAAAGGGAAGAGGTAAAATCTGTAATTCTACGACTTGGAATGGTTTTGTCTTCAAAAGGAGGTGTGCTCAAACAATTATTACCATATTTTAAGTTTGGAGTAGGAACTGTTATGGGCGACGGTAAACAATTCTTTCCGTGGATTCACATGGATGATGTAATTGGTGTTATAAATACTCTCATTGAAAAACGTCAGATGGTTGGAATATACAATTTAGTGGCACCTCAACTCATAAGAAATTATACATTTTCATTAACCTTGAGTAGCATTGTTAATAGACCTTTACTCATAAAATTGCCAGATTTTGTTTTGAAGATGTTTTATGGAGAAAGTGCAACTGTATTAATGGATGGGCAACAGGTTATTCCTCATAGATTAATAGCGGAAGAGTATGATTTTATTTATCCACGATTGAAACCTGCTTTGCTAAAAAGCATAAAAAGAAAAACAAATATCTAAAATTTTAACTTATACAACTTATTATGGCTTTGACTTGGAAGAAAATTAGACGAGGTATAAAATATCCTATATTAGTATTTTTCATTAAAATATTTATTCTATTTATAAGACTTTTTCCACGAAAGTGGGTGTTGAGATTCACAAAAAGAGTTGGAGGATTAGCTTCATTATTGATTAAAAGTGAACGAGAAAAAACCATAAACAATTTAAAATATATTTATAGTGATAAAAGTGATGAAGAGATAAAGCGCATGGCACGTGAGGTATTTCAACATCAAGCAATGAATTTTGGAGATTATGTAAGGACACTGCATTATAAAACGCCCCAACAATTTTCAAAAATAGTCGATATTGAAGGTGAAGAGCATTTAAAGAATGCTTATGAAAAAGGAAAAGGAGTTCTGTGTTTGATGAGTCATACAGGTTCATGGGAGTTTTCTGCCATATTGCCCTCAGTTTATGGTTACGAAACCTCCGCTTTAAGTCGCCCATTACCAAATCCACGCATTGATAAGTTAATTGTTGAAGCACGTCAAAGTCGTGGAATGAAAAATATAAGTAGAGGTGATGCTTATGCTAAGCTACTAGTAGCTTTGTCTGAAGGTGATTGTTTGATTATAATGATTGACCAAGATACAGCTGTTCCTGGTGTTTTTATCCCTTTTTTAGGAAAAACAGCTTATACTCCAACTGGTGCTGCACGTTTAGCACTTGATAGTGGCTCTGAAGTTGTTCCTATATTTATAAAACGTCAGAAAAATAACAAGCATTTATTAAAGATTTTGCCAGCATTGCCAACAATAAACACAGGTGATGTAGATAAGGATGTACTTGAAAATACTGTAATTTATTCTGATACAATTGCTGATTTTATAAAAGAAAATCCCACTCAATGGGTTTGGATGCATGAACGATGGAAGACTACGCCAGATAATATAGGTGAATCAATAGAAAAAAGAAGAATAAGACGTAAACGTATTGCAGAGCGGGAAGAGGCTTTAGCTCTATTAGAAGAAAAACGAGAAGCCCGTAAAGAGCGTCGGAGAAAAATATTTAAAATAAAAAAGGGTAATTCTTAATGAATTACCCTTTTTATATAATTTATATATTGATTACAGTTGTGGACCAGCAGCAACTAGTGCTTTACCTTCTGCGTTATCAGTATATTTCTCAAAGTTATTGATAAAGCGGTTAGCTAAATCTTTTGCTTTCTCTTCCCACTCTTTTGCATCAGCATAAGTATCACGTGGATCAAGAATAGCTGAATCAACACCTGGTAGAGCTGTTGGAACTTCTAAATTAAAGATTGGCATTGTTTTAGTTTCTGCTTTCTCGATTGAACCATCTAAGATAGCATCAATAATACCACGAGTATCTTTAATAGAGATACGTTTTCCAGTACCATTCCATCCTGTGTTAACTAAGTAAGCTGTAGCTCCGTGCTCTTCCATTTTCTTAACTAACTCCTCGCCATATTTTGTTGGGTGAAGTGATAAGAAAGCTGCACCAAAACAAGCAGAGAAAGTAGGCTGTGGAGATGTTACACCACGCTCAGTACCTGCTAATTTTGCAGTAAATCCTGATAGGAAGTGATATTGTGTTTGCTCTGGAGTTAATTTAGAAACTGGAGGCATTACACCAAAAGCATCAGCAGTTAAGAAAATAACTTTTGTTGCGTGACCAGCTTTTGAAACAGGCTTTACAATATTTTCAATGTGATAAATTGGATAAGAAACACGTGTGTTTTCAGTAACCGAATTATCATCAAAGTCAATTTTACCGTTTTCGTCAACTGTAACGTTCTCTAAAAGAGCATCACGTTTAATAGCTGCATAAATATCAGGCTCAGACTCTTTATCTAAGTTAATAGTTTTTGCGTAGCAACCACCTTCAAAGTTGAATACACCTTCATCATCCCAACCGTGCTCATCATCACCGATTAATTTACGTTTTGGATCTGTTGATAAAGTAGTTTTTCCAGTACCTGAAAGACCAAAGAAAACAGCTACATCACCATCTTCACCTACGTTAGCTGAACAGTGCATAGAAGCCATTCCTTGTAGTGGTAAATAGTAGTTCATCATAGCGAACATACCTTTTTTCATCTCACCTCCATACCATGTACCACCAACTAACTGCATTTTTTCAGTTAAGTTGAAAACAGTATATACTTCTGAGTTTAAACCTTGTTCTTTCCAGTTTGGATTAGATGTTTTTGATGCATTTAAACAAACAAAGTCAGGCTCTCCGTAATTTGCTAACTCTTCAGCAGTTGGACGTATAAACATGTTAGTCACGAAGTGAGCTTGCCATGCAACTTCCATAACGAAACGTACTTTAAGTCTTGAATTTTCGTTTGCACCACAGAAAAGGTCAACAACATAAAGTTTTTTACCAGATAATTGTTTTGCAGTAATTTCTTTTAATTCATTCCAAACTTCAGGTGAAGTTGGTTTATTGTCATTCTTAGCATGGTCAGATGTCCACCAAATTGTATCTTTAGTAGTGTCATCCATTACGATGAATTTGTCTTTTGGAGAACGACCTGTAAACTCACCAGTCATAACGTTTACAGCGCCAAGCTCACTAACTTGTGCACGCTCAAATCCCTCTAAGTCAGGATTCATCTCCTCTTCAAAAAGTTTTTCGTAAGAAGGATTGTGAACAATCTCTTTTACATCAGTAATACCATACTTGCTTAAATCCAAATTTGCCATAAATTAAATGTTTTTTTTAATTATTATGATTGATTTTTTAATATAATTATTTTAAACCCTTACAAAGGTATAAAAGTTTTTTATTAGAGAAATTTTTCTTTAATAAAAATTAGTTAATAAACGATATTTAACTCTTGTTAGCAAATGTTTTAAAATGTTTAATTTTTTAAGAACGTGGGTGAAAGTTAGAAATTGTGTCTTTTAGATACTCTCTATCTAAATGGGTATATATTTCTGTAGTAATGATTGATTCATGACCAAGCATTTCTTGAACAGCTCTTAAGTTTGCACCTCCTTCAATAAGATGAGTAGCAAAGGAGTGCCTTAAAGTGTGTGGGCTAACATTTTTACTAAAGTTCAGCTCTTTTGTAATATTTTTTATAATTGTAAAAATCATCACCCTAGATAGTTTTTTTCCTCGTCTATTTAGAAACAAGATATCTTCATCTTCTGGATTTATTTTAAGTAGATGCCTATCATTATTTAAATAGAGTTCTATTTCATTAATAGCTCTTCTACCTATTGGTATAAGTCTTTCTTTTCTTCCTTTACCATCAATTTTTATAAAACCAGCATCAAAAAACAGATTAGATATTTTTAAGTTCGTTAATTCAGACACCCTTAAACCACAGCTATATATGGTTTCTAGAATCGCTTTATTTCGCTGTCCTTCAGCTTTACTCATATCAACAGAGTTAATAATCAAGTCAACCTCTTCAACAGTTAGAAAGTCAGGTAGTTTTCTGCCAATTTTTGGAGCTTCTAGCAATGCTGTGGGGTCTTTATTAATTTTTTCTTCGATTAATAAAAATTTATAAAAAGATTTAATCCCACTTATAATTCTAGCCTGTGTTCTAGGACTTATTCCTTGTTCGTTAGTCCATTCTATCATCAAATTCAACTCCTCTAAAGTTATGCTTAATGGATCTATCTCTAAATTATTGTCCCTTAAGAAATGAATTAGTTTATATAGATCATTAATATATGCATAAATTGAATTGTCAGAAAGACCTCTTTCTAGTTTAAGGTAATTTTTAAAAGCTTTTATTTCTGATTCCCAGCTCATTTAGTAATCTTTAATTGTTGTGTTGTAAAATTTTGTAAGATAAGAAAGGTTTTTGATTAATAGTATTACAAATGCATTTACTCAATTATAATCAAAAATAGTGTTTTTTTATTTAAACTCCATATAAATAACTTCAACTTTATTCAAACTACTATTTTTTTTTGTGAGTTTCTTATTCTATTTTTGCATAATCTTAAATAAATATGAATATGAAAATTCTGATAATCAATGGACCAAACTTAAATATGCTTGGCACAAGAGAGCCGAGTATATATGGAGAAAAATCCTTTGATGCCTATTTTGAAAGTTTAAAAAACCAATATACAGATATTGATTTTACATATCTACAATCTAATTCAGAAGGTGAAATAATTGATTTTATTCAACAATATGGAATAGAATCTTCTGGAATTATCATTAATGCAGGAGCATATACTCATACTTCATTAGCAATTGCAGATGCATTAAGAGCTGTAAACAACAATTCTATAGAGGTTCATTTGTCAAATGTCTTTAAAAGAGAGGAAGTTCGACAACATTCTTTTTTATCGTCTGTTGTACTAGGAACGATTGGAGGATTTGGCTTAGATTCTTATAGATTAGCTGTTGAAGCTTTAATTAAAATATTAAAATAATTAATTGTTTTATTAAACATTATGAATAAATATACAAAAATTGTAGCAACGGTGTCTGACCAACGTTGCGAGGTTGACTTTGTTCGTCAGCTGTTCGAAGCAGGAATGAATGTGGTTAGAATGAATACAGCACACCTTGATTTTGAGGGATTAGATCGAATAATAAATAATGTACGTCAGGTATCAAATGATATCGCTTTTTTAGTCGATACTAAAGGGCCAGAAATTAGAACTACTATATGTGATGAAGATATTGAGTTACAGGCAGGACAAAAAATTATTATTGCAGGTAACTCTTCTGAAAAAACAACAAAAGAGGTAATAAATGTCTCTTATGAAAATATAGTTAATGATGTTAATTTAGGTAGTCAAATCTTAATCGATGATGGTGAATTAACTATAGAAGTTAAAGACAAAGAGGAGGGTAAATTAATTTGTGAGGTCTTAAACAACGGAGTTTTAGGAAGTAGAAAAAGTGTGAACGTTCCTGGTGTTAGAATAAATTTGCCTTCGTTAACTAAAAAAGATAGAAATAATATAGAGTATGCTATCGAGAAAGATTTAGATTTTATCGCTCACTCTTTTGTTAGAAATGCTCAAGATGTTAAAGATATTCAAGATATCTTGGATGAGAAGAATAGCAAAATTAAAATCATTGCTAAAATTGAAAACGAAGAGGGCGTTGAAAATATTGATGAAATACTTGAGGTTGCATATGGTGTTATGATTGCACGAGGTGACTTAGGAATTGAAATACCTCAAGAGAAAATACCTTTTATACAACGTCTTTTAATTAGAAAGTGTGTTGAGTCTAAAAAACCTGTAATCGTTGCAACCCAAATGTTGCACAGTATGATAAAAAATCCTCGTCCAACACGAGCAGAAGTTACAGACATTGCTAATGCAATATACTATAGAACAGATGCTATAATGTTGAGTGGCGAAACTGCCTATGGTGATTATCCTGTACAAGCAGTAGAAACAATGGCTAAAATTGCTGCAGAAGTTGAGGTTGCAAAAGATTCTAGAAATGATATACCTGTAGATTTAGTAAAACACGATATAACTGCCTATTTAGCTGATACAGCTGTTGCTGCTTCAAAAGAACTAGATATTAAAGCAGTATTAACAGATAGTTTGACTGGGAAAACTGCAAGGTATTTAGCAGCATTTAGAGGAACTACTCCCGTTGTTGCTTTGTGTTATAACAAAAGAGTAGGTAGAGAACTTGCTCTTTCTTATGGTGTATTCCCATATTTGGCTGAAAACGGTAGCTCAAAAACAGAGATAATACACAATTCATTAATGAAGCTTAAAGAAAGAGGTGTTCTAACTGATAGTGATCAAATCGCTTATTTAGGTGGAAGTTTTGGAATTGGTGGCGGAACAACTTTCCTAGAAATAATAACTGTAGAGGGATTATTGAATAAAATTGACAGATACGTTGATTAATATAGATATAAATTCTATTAAAAAGGAGAGTTGTCTTATTTGATAACTCTCCTTTTCTTTTTGATTATAAAATATTAATCCCTAATTGTCCATTAGAAAGGTTAATTGGTTTATTACATTTCTAATTTGTTTTTTTATTAATCATATGCTAAGCCTCGCCTACGACGAGATTGGGCTATAAGCCCAACTTACAGCCTGCATTTACAGTGCTTACGTTTACCTGTGGTCGATGCCACAGGTAAACGTAAATAAGACCTTCAGCCTATGGGTTTTCATAAATTATACCATTATGAAATAACCAAGGCTCTGAAGGAGCAACATATGTTAGCCCAAGGCAATCCGCCTTGGGCATATAGTGCGTATAAAACTGCGCTCTGAAAGAGCAACATAATCAAAATTTAAGAATCAAATATTTTGAAATAACTTACTACTCACGAATTAGTGATTTTTATAGAAAAGTATAGCTAATGGACAATTTGGGTTAATATCGTTTCATTTGGTTTTATTGCAAATGATATTTTGTTGAGGTATAACGACCACGTTTGGTATTGTGTTCGTTTAAGCGTCTTTCCATATTAGATGTATATCCTTTATAGTAAGATCCATCCTTTTCAGATTGTATTATATAAACAGTATAAATCATATGTTGAGGTTAAGATAAAACAAAAAAGCAGCTCCTAAACTAAGAACTGCTTTTGCGGTCTGGACGGGACTCGAAC
>CAZHHH010000029.1:0-23369 GCA_964532085.1 uncultured Marinilabiliaceae bacterium | reverse complement strand
TCACCCTCTTCATTAACCAAATCTCTCCCTACAACTTTAAGAACTGGCAGTTTAGATTTTAATATATTATCATCAACTACATCTTCAGTTGTATCATCCTCTCCTTTGGGCTTGTAATCTAGTTTATTCACATCTTCCTTCGAACATCCAACTATAACTAATGCGAATAAAAGCCATTTAAAATATCTCTTCATTTTTTCGATTGTATAAAAAAATCCTATGGATAGGAATATTAAGTACTATCCATAGGATTTAGAAAAATTACTTATTAGCTAAACCATCTGCAAAACCAGCATAAGTGTGCTTTCTGATGTAATTTTCAGTCCACAAACCTATTGGTTGACCACCTCTCCATGATGACCCTTCTGGGCTATCAGTTGGACTCCAGTGAGCAATTCCATACTGCTGTTGTGCAGGAATTAATTCAAAATATTTTTTGATAATAAATTTATAATAATCAGACATAGCTTTATGCTGCTCATCTGTTACTTCTCTTGTTGAAACGCTATTTCCGTCCTCATCAACAATACCCATATCCAACTCAGTAATGCGCACCAGCTTACCTGTTTGTGCCATTAAAGTGAACATTTTTTCAATATGCTCTTCTTTTTTAGCTTGTATTTCTGGGTTCATATAACATGAAACGTGCATCTGAGTACCGATACCATCAATTACAGTAACGCCATCACTCTCCCACTGCTCAATCCATTGAATTAAACTCTTTAATTTTTTATTATCATCCCAATCTGATTCAAGATTATAATCATTTATAAATAGTTTAATATCTTCTGGACCATACTCTCTTGCAAACTCAACAGCCTTTCTAACGAATACATCTTCACCAAGGTGATCTTGCCAGTAGAAATTAGCTGCAGCATCTTCAGATGAGACATTAAATTCAGATTGAAGGTCATATTTTCCATCGCCGTCAAAATCACCACCAGAAATTGGCTCATTAACTACATCCCAAGCTACCACATAGCCATCTGTTGCAATCATCATTTCAGATATCCATCTTTCCAATGCCCAAGTTAATGTGTCCACCTTCTCTTCTGGAGTAAGTGGTAATGTGTTTCCAGACTCTTCAAAAGAAAAAGAGACATCATCAAAATAATATGTATTTGCTTCACCTAAAACAGCTAAGTTAAAAGCAATAGTGCTCATACCATTTTGCTCTCCAAGAATGGTTCCTGTTGTTTCATACTCTTGCCATTCAGGTTTAAATGTTGGCGTACCAATCATACTCCAATGCAAATATTCACCAGGTTCTTTGTGTCCTTGCGTTTCTGAGCCAGCTTCTTTATCTGCACGATATTTCATGCTAAACTTATATTTTTCACCAGCTTCGAAAGTGTAAGGAACTCTTAAGAAAAATTGAGTATCCCATGTATTTTCAGGATTATCTCCAGATTTAACAACAATAGCTCTACCAACACCATCTGCTCCAGTTCCTGGCTCACCAATTGTTGCTGGTTTTGGACCATCTGTATGCTCTGTTACAAAAAAACATGAAATATCGTCTCCCTCTACATCGCCATTTGTAACTAACTCTGTCCACCATGCAACAGCTAAAGCCTCTTCATGTGTAACTTTTACCCACTCTATTTCATAAGTTCCTTCATAGTTACCTGATTGCAACATTACAAAGGCATCTCCAGCATTAACAGTACTATTTAACTCTACAGTTAATTCTTCCCACTCAAGAGGTACTTTAAGTTTTGTATTTTGTTGACTTCCCCAAGTACCTAAGACCACAGTGATTTCCTCTTCAACCTCACCTTTAATACGCATAGTAACTTTATGCTTAGTATTTTCATAAATAGCAATATTATTTGCTACGTGATATTGAATTTCCCAAAAATTTGGGATAGCCTCTGGGTTTGTAACAACTAATACACCATTTTCAACCACAGGTTGAACATCACCTCCGACCCAACCAGTAAAAGGATCTGTTGCATAATTTACAGAACCATCTTCGATATCTTCAGTTGCTCCTTCTTCTATTTCTATCTCTTTTCCTGCAATCAGTCCATTTAAGTATTTTAAATTTTGTTGAGAGTGCCATACTAAAGTATGTCCATATACAGATATTTCTGCTTGACGTGCAGCCTCAACAAACTGAGTTACAGTTGAGAAATCCATAGAACCATCATCACCAACAATAGATGAATATTTCATAGCATTTCCTGCTGTTATTTCATCAAAGTTTGAATTTATAACTCTATAAACTAAACCTTTTTCATTATAATCATTAGCTAAAACACCAGCTCCTAATTTAAATATTGGACTTGCTGTTTTATCAATGTATGATTTTAATGGGCTATACTCTTTCAGATATTCAAGCTCTTCCATTGACTCAGGCTTCTCTACATTAAAATAGATAGAAGTATCATCAACGCAAGAAGATATCATTACAGCCAACATTAAAATTAATCCGAAAATATTTATATTTTTTTTCATAATTATCTTTTTACTATTAATGCAACTCTAATTTTTTAAAGTAGATACAAACACCTCTCTTGCTACGCCTCTATCTCTAACTATCAAAGTATCAGTTGTGGCAATTTTTATATCACCATAATCTATTGTATAGTTTAGATAAAGTGCATCTCTATCTTTATTTCCCCAGCTATTTTTTTCTCCTTTAGAAACAAATTTTCCAGTTCCAGAAGCGGTTACACCAGCTGTCTCAGACTCAATTGTACACTCACCTTTGTCATCAAAAGTTAGTAACAATACACTGTTTCTGAAGTTCTTCTCAGCATCTTCTGCTCTATGTTCCCAAGCAATTGTATTGAGAGAACGTGAGCTGATTTTATCTACCACTTCACTTTGTTCTACATATTTGAAGCTTCTGTTTATAGTACCTGTTTGACCTCCAGAAACTTCATCTTTTCCGCTTCTTAGGTAGTTTGCATCATATTTATTAATATACTTAACTGCATATAACACATAGTCTTTTGGTAATATATCCCAATCATCAGAAACTCCTCTTTTTGGATTATCAACTAAAGGTGTACCAGATAAAATTGAGTCTGCACCACTTAAGTTTGACATCACAACAGGGATTACATAATTTCTTGAAAGTGCTAATGAATCACTAAAGAAATCATCAGTAAGTTGAACTGTAACACCACCTAATATTTCACCTTTTTTGATTGTAATTCTATCATCTAAAAGAGAGTAATAATTAGTTGGCATTGGTAGAATATCTTCGTCATTGTCTTCAAATATTAGATTATCACACAACGAATTATCAACTTTTACATCAATTGTTACATTTTCTTTATTTGAATATACACCACCAATAGTAGCCATTATTTGACATTTGTATTCATTGTCTAACGAAGTGTCAAAAATATCTTCGCCAAGCACTATTGTTCTAACTGGTGACTGGTATGCAAAATAGACAGTTGAATATTCAAAATCTGGAAAATCCCATTCGCCATTTTTGCAGGAGTGTGTAACTCCAACAATCAACAGCATTAGCATTAATTTATATAATATCTTTTTCATATTTTCTTAAATATTAAATGTTTCACCTTTTTACCAACCTCTGTTTTGCATCAGGTTGCTAAACTTCACAACTTCACCGTATGGTATTGGTCCATAATACATATAGTCTTTATATGCTCTATTTTCAACATCTGGTATAACAGTGAATTTTCCTGCTGAAATATTCATTCCTTTAGCAGTTTCTGTCAAATCTTTTTTCCATCTTCTTAAATCCCAGAATCTGAAACCTTCAAAGCTTAACTCTATTCTTCTTTCGTTATGGATAAGCTCTCTCATTTTCTCCTTATCAGACTTAGCTGCTTCAAGAAAATCATCAGTACCTGTAATTCCTGCTCTTACTCTTATTGCTTTAATAACATCATAAGCAGAAAATCCATGTTCTCCAGCGCCTGTTGGGCCCCAAGCTTCATTTGCAGCCTCAGCATAGCCTAAAAACATTTCAGTATACCTGATAAAAGGTTTAAATCTATATACTGGTGTTTCTGAGCTTGGATTTGCGTTAGCAGATTGAACAAGATGTTTTTTCATATAGTATCCTGTTCTTGTTGATGTTTCTGTTTTATTTAAAGCATTATTATCAGTTCCATCAGCTGCTGTAATGATTTCCGTGTTTTGTGGTCCTGCTTGACTTCCGTTATACAGTACATACAACGCCAATCTTGGATCACGTCCAGAGTATGGATTTGACGAATCGTATCCACTTGCTGGGTCTGTGATAGGATATCCATTTTCCATTGGGAAAGCATCCACAAAGTTTTGTGTTGGATTTATTCTACCACTACCATAAAGCGTTGGTGGATAGTTATCTTTTTCAAGATTAACATTTGACTCTTTATTACCTCTCCATAGAATCTCTTTTTGATTAACTCCTGCTGGCAAATTTTCAATAGTTGAACTACTTTCATACCATTTATGTCCATTTGGATCTATTTCTGAAACCGGATCTGCACCAAGTCCTTTAAGAACAACAGCCATAGCATTTGCTGCATCTTCCCAGGTTTTTCCAGAACCTTCGTTATATGCTGGACTTGCAGCTAAAAGTGTTGCTTGTGCTTTAACCGCTTTCGCAATTCTTGCACTCATTCTATTTTTAGCATTATCACCAAATACTCTTGTATATTGTCCTGCAGTAATTCCTTTTGATTTATATTTTTCAGGTACTTCATTATCATTCTCTATTGAACCATAATCTTCAGGAAGCATACTTATTGCTAAATCAGCATCTGCATATAGTTGTGCAATACACTCTTTAAATGTATTTCTTGGAAGATTAAAATCAGAGTTTACATCTTCAGGTTCGGTTAAAATTGGTATTCCCAACAGTTCACCATTTTCGCCCCAACCAGCGTGATTCATTAGTAAGTGATACATATATAATGCTCTCATTCCATACGCATCTCCCTTCATTCTCTCTTTAAACATTTCTGCTACTTGCTCATCAGCTGCCCACTTTACGTCATCTGCTATATCAAGAAACAGGTTAAGATATTGCCATGATGCTCTTAGATATTGCCATCTATCAAGCGGGTTGTTATTTGATCTCCACGCACCTGTAGCTATCTGTCTATATCCATTATTTGGGTCATTTGAAACTGCATCATCAGTTGCAACCTCATTAAATGAATATGAACCTAATGGATTACTAATATATGCGTGCCCAAGAAGACCTGTAGCCCATGCAGGCATACCATACAAGTCTTCATTATCTTTATGATTTTCTAATGCTGGCTCAAGAACATCCTCACATCCTGTTAGAACATGCATCAGGACTATTACAAGCAATAAGAAAAATTTTATATTTATTATTTTCATATCTTCAATTTTTATTGTTTATAAAATTTTAGAAAGTTCCTACAATTCCAATATTATATAATCTTGTTTGAGGTGCTGAACCAACATTCATTTCAAAATGCTTTTTCTCTTTCGAGATGGTCAATAAATTGTATCCTCCAAGATAGATACTTAGATCAGAAATAAATGAATTTTGTAAAACTGATGGAGAGAAATCATAAGTTAACTGTACTTGTGATAAATTAATTCTATCAGCTTTATACATCCAGAAATCTGAATTTCTAAAATTATTATCTCCACTTGTTGTGGTTAATCTTGGATATTTAGCAACATCTTTTGTCTCTTCAGTCCATCTGTCTAAAACGATGTCTGAATATTTATTGTCGCTTCTTACCCAGTAATATGAATTGTTCTTGAAACCACTTCCACCATAAAAACCATCTGCTCTTGCAAAAAGTGTGAAGTTTTTCCACTTAGCAGTAAAGTTTAAACCTAAACGGAATGGTGTATCCCATCTTCCTAAATATACCTCATCATTAGCATCAATGATTCCATCACCATTTTGATCTTTATATTTTATATCGCCTGGCTTAGTTTCGCCAAATTGCTGAGTTGGTGAGTTATCAATGTCATCTTGGCTATCAAAAAATCCTAAATTCTCTAATCCCCATAATCCATTTATAGGTCTTCCAATTCTTGTTTGATAGTCATACTCAAAGTTCTCGTCACGTTTTTCAGCTTTAGTGTCAAAATAAGTACCTACAACGCCAAGTGACAAGTCTACTTTATCAATGCTCTTATTAAATTGAGCACTAAAGTCGAAACCTGATCGATTGTCGATATTATAATTCACGTATGGTATTATAGAAGAAGTTGGATATCCAGTTTGTGTAAAATATATTGGATATAATGAGCTAACTCTTGCTATATCACCATCCATAGTTCCTTTGAAATAGTTAAAATCAAATACCATCAATCTATTTAGAAGTGAACCTCTCAATCCTATATTTATCTCTTTTCTTTTTATAAAAGTTAAGTTTGGATTGTCTCCTCTTTGGAATTCAGTTGCAGCCTCACCTCCTAAGTCTGCCCACGAGTACCAGCCACCTCTTTGTAAGATTGATTTATATAAGAAATAACCCATCTCATTATCATCTGTCATAATATCCATATCTTGGTTTATTATACCACCTGATACAGACAAGAACAGGTCATCAAAAATGGTATTATCAAAGAACGATTCATTTGTAGGTCTCCATGCAAGTGTTACAGTAGGCGAGAATCCCATTCTATTACCTTCTGGAAGTTTTGCTGAATATGGAAGAGCAGAACTAAAATCTACATAATACTTTTGTTGGAAGTTATATGAAACTTGAGCTCCTAAGTTAAAGTTTGTCAATCTATGATATTCACCACTTATTTGAGTTTGCCATAAGTTTGCTACAACCATTGCAAAAACATTGTGTGAATCGTCAAAAGTTCTATCATAATCAAATTGACCAGAAATATTATAAGTATATCTGTATGCTGAACCATCAATTACTTCATCACCAGTTTTTTTATCATCATTATACTTATTTACGCTACCAATCAAATCTTTACCTGCATAGTCTGTCCAAACTGGCTCATACGTTGCATATTCATTATGATATCCTTGCATATAAGTTGACGCATAGTCAATACCATATTTTGATCTAAAATGTAGTCCTTTTGTTAAACCACCCAAATCGAAATCAAATTTTGTATTAAACTGAAATTGTCTACTAACAAACTTATCATCACCAGCTGCATAAGCATCTGCTATTGGGTTAGTTGAATCTAACTGAGTACCACCTAAAAAATATTTGTTTTTAATAACATAGTTACTGTTATTTATCACATTCCAAGTAGGGTCATCTCCTGCTTCGATATAATCTATTGGAATTAAAGGTGCTACTCTATTTGGTCTAAGTGTAGCCGCATTATCCCACCAGTCACCACGTGCATTATAAGCATCATAGTAAGTAACGTTAGCATCAGTTTGCACTTTTAAGAATTTTGCAATCTGTAAATCAAGGTTACCTCTTACGAATAATCTACTTACATAATCTTTAGAATGATTACCCACTTTTAATAATGAACCCTCTCTAAAGTATCCTGCAGAGGTATAGTATTGCACTTGATCATTACCTCCATCAACTTCGATTAAAGCTTCTGAAAGGTTAGCTGCTTTCTTTAAATATTCTGAAGAATACATATCCAAATCAGGATATCTGTACGGATTATTTCCCGAAGCGTGATTGTAAATATCCTCTTCACTATAACTTGGATCTAATCCATCATTTCTTCTTGCTTCATTATATAAAATCATATAATCTGATGATTTTAAATAATTTGGTACAGCCTTTGGCACAATTGCACCAGTATTAGCTCTTACTGTTAATTTTGGAGCTCCAACAGAACCTCTTTTTGTTGTAATTTGGATAACACCTTTAGCTGCTCTACTTCCATATAAAGCGACTGCATTAACACCTTTAAGAAGAGTTATCTGTTTTATCTCTGATGGTCTAACATTATTCATGTCTCTAACCATTCCATCGATAACAACAAGATATTCACCAAGTCCCCAAAGACCACTATTATGACCTCCAAGCATACTTTCCATAAAGTTATTATTTGTATGATATGCTTTCTTAACTATATTCTCAACGTCAAGAACTGATACGCCACCCATCAAATCCTTTTCGTCCATTGTTCTAAATGCTACCTCTACACTTTTATATATGCTATCACTCCTTGTTTGGCTATTGGTGCCAGCCTCTTGCTGTGCAATAGCACTAGAAGTAAAGAATACAAACAATATATAAATTATGAGGTTTTTATATATATATTTCATTTTATCTCTTTTTTAAATTTATTACCAACCATAATTTTGTTGAAATTCTGGATATATACTTACATCATCAGTTTTGAAAGGGAACCAATAATGTTTATTTGATAGATTTCTAGTAACTATAACCTCTTCTCTCCAATTAGCTACCTCATTCTCTTTTGGATTAATACTTGGATCCAATTCATTAGCTCTATCAAATTCTTGCTTAGTTTTAATATTGTATGGATACTCTGTTAATAATCTCCATCTTCTTAGGTCATTAAATCTATGTCCTTCAAAAGCTAACTCAACCGCTCTTTCACGTATAAGCTCATCCATAAATTTATCTAATGAAGCTTTATTCTTATCTGCAATTGGGTCAACTCCTGCTCTTTCTCTTATTACATTTAGAGCTTCTGCAGCATTTTTTGAATAGTTAGAAGATTTTCCATTTGATGTACCATAAGCTTGCGCTGCAGCTTCTGCATACATTAAGTAAATATCTGCTAATCTTACCCAAGATAAGTGGAAGTGAGTTGCATAACTATATCCATAAGTATTATCCCATATATTAGCACCAAGTGGTATAAATTTATAATTTAAGTATCCGGTTCTACTCACAGTTCGTGGATCACTTGTATAATTTCCTCCTGTATGTAGATTTGCATACCTCCACTGCTCGTCATCATCATTGGTAATTGTACCCGAAACTACTTTTACTCCATCATAAATTATGTCATTATAGAATCTTGGATCTCTATCTTTCCACGGATGAGTTGGGTCAAAACCAGACTCTGGGTCATTTAGAGGCAATCCGTTTGCCATTCCATAATAGTTTACATAGTTTGCTGAAGGACATAACACTATACCATCACCTTGAGCCATTGGCGAAGGCTGGTATGAGTTCATTTGTCTCCAATATGAATCTGGACCGTAAGTTGGGCTTCTTATTATAGCCTCTGTACCACCAGGCATCAACCAGTTTTGCTGAATAGTGTAAAATAGTGAAGAGTAATCTTCAAAATCTACAAGTGCATATTGTGTTTGACCACTTTCTACCATGTCAAGAATTGACCCAAAAGCTTCAGCAGCTTTTTTGCTCAGTTCTTGGTCATAAGTTCTTGGACCTGAAACACCATTTGCCATTAAAGGACTTGCAGCATAAAGGTATGTTTTTCCTAACATCGATAATGCCCAAATTTTATTGGCTCTCAAGTGATTATTACCAGATGTTCTTCTACCTATCTCTGTTTCATCCCAATCAATTGGTAGTAACTCTGCTGCACGTTTGAAATCTGCAGCCATTTTTTCGGCATTCTCTCTATATGATTCGCGTGGAAGTGTCAATGGCTCACCACTTGGAAGTACGTAGTCGATATATGGTAATCCGCCCCAATATTGAGTTAATTGAAAATAGAACCATCCTCTTAAAAACAACAATTGTCCTTCAACGATGTCACGTTCTTCTTTTGAGCCATCAACCATTTTGTTGTTTGCCAATGCTTCTAATCCCATATTGGCAACACGAATTCCATACCACGAACCACCCCAAATAGATTTTTTAAATCTATCACCTTCAGCTTCCCAAGAGCGATCCAAAAAACAATCACCTTTATTTATATAGCTACGATAGTTACCTCTATCAATGCTAAAACCCATTAAGTATTCACCATTACCAATTGTAACAACCTCATCTTCGCCCCAGTTAAAAGAGCTAACCCAATAATGTTTTGCTACATCAGGAGTTAAATGATATAGACGCTCAACAAAACCTTGAAAATTATTAAAGTTTTTGTATGCATCATCGGGTGAAACAACCGAGTCGGGTGCTTTATCCAAATAGTCTGTACAACTTGCAAACACAATCAAAACTGATGTGGCAAGCACAAATATTAATCTTTTATATATAGTTTTCATCATATCTTCTTTTTTATAATGATATTCTTAATCCGAAATTCATACGCTTTTGAGTTGGATATGCAGTGTTTCCACCTGTGTTAGACTCTCTATCATCAGGCATTTTTGTCCACAGGAATAAGTTATTTCCGTTGGCAAATACCTTCAAGCTTGTTAATCCAGCTCTTTTCATCCAAGGCTCATTGGTAAATGTGTATGAAAGCTCAGCATTCTTTAATCTGATATAAGAGCCATCATGTAAGAATCTTGTACCATTAGTATAACCACTTGCTTGTGTTCCCCATCTTGGTAAAGGTACATCTGCATTTGTGTCATCTTTTGACCAATAGCTTCCTTCATTAAATACAGTATTTCTTACACCACCTAAACTTGATAATCCTACATATCTAGTTACGTTATTCACTCCATAAAACTGAACAAAGAAACTCCACCCTTTAAAGTCAACTCCAAATTGTGAGTTTACAGTATTTTGCGGTAAACCAGAGAATGCATAAGGCACATTATCAAATGATGTAATTATTCCATCTGCATCATAGTCAAGGATTACATAATTTCCTGGGATACGTCCATCATCAAGAGCGTCATGAGCTGTTGAACCATAAAGCTCATCCCAATTGTTGTAATATCCATGATCTATGTATGAATTAGTTTGATCAATTGGCTTATTAGCTAGCTTTTGATATTCTGGTTTAAACATTGGGTCATCAGCCTCAATAATTCTATTTTCAGAGTGGGTGTAGAATACGTTACCCCATAGTCTCCAATTCTTATCTAAGTTTTTATTCCATCTAAGTTCGATTTCATAACCTTTTGTCTCAACCTCACCTAGGTTTGCAGTAGGTGCAGTAACTCCAAAGTATGATGGAACTGAACGTTTAGCTCCTTCTAAAAGAATGTCTGTTCTGTTCTCTTTAAAGAAATCTACCGAACCAGCTAGTGCACCACCCAAGAATGCATAATCAACAGCTATATCTCTTTTAGTAGCAACCTCCCAATGCACATTTGGATTTCCAACCTGTTCTTCATAATACCAGGTATATGGACTTCTTGTTGGCTCAATTCCTGTCAATGCTTGGTTAAAAGCACCACCATAACCCCATGTATCCATATATAACCAACGTCCTTTAATATTGTCATCACCTATTTGACCATAAGATGCTCTAAACTTTAACATATCTAGCCAGTATAAATCTAATCCTTTAATAAGTGGCTCTTCAGATATCATCCAGCCAATTGCACCTGATTGGAAGAAAGCGAATCTATTTTCCACACCAAATTTTTCAGAACCGTTATAAGCTCCGTTATACTCTAACATATATCGTTTTCTGAAATCATAAGTAGTTCTAAACACCCAGTCTTCACGATAGAAAGGCAATTTGCTACCAGTTGAATATTCCTCACGGCTAAAGTTACCCATCAATCCTACTGTATGACTATTAAAAGTGCGTAAATAGTTCAATTGAGCTGAATAGTTCATACGACGATAAGTATGCCAGTTGTCAACTTCTCCTGCACCAGTCATCCAAGCTATATTATTTTGATAATCGAACTTATTATTTCCATCAACAGTTACGTCAGTATATTCATTACCTGTTTCAGGGTCAATCCATTTGTGTGGATCATCTTCCCAGTCATTGGTATCATCAATACCTCTATTAACTTCTTGAAAGCTGTTATCAAAAGCTAATCGTGCATGAGCTTTAAGACCTTTTACTAAAAATCCTAAATCTTGCTCCAATGTAAAGTCAGTATTTAAACGATCTGTAGTGGTATAACCAACACCATTTACACTTAAATACTCCATTGAGTTTACAGATGCTTGAGTTGGGTTTGGATGATAATATCCAAACGACCCATCACTATATTTTGGTCTGAAAGAGTCAGGTGAAATACCGTAAAATGCAGCCCAAACTAAATTTTCATAATTAGCATAGTTTGTTCCTTTTTTCACAGCATGAGAACCTGACAAGTTTACTTTTAAAAGTGTTGAATTAGTTAGAGAGAAGTCCATATTACTTCTAACGTTGATTCTATCAAATCCAAAACCAGTCTCATATCCTCTATTATTTTCAAAAGTTTTATAAATGTCTCCTTCATGTGTGTAGTCAACACTTGTAAAATACTTTACATGCTTTGTTCCACCAGATACGTTTACGTTAGCATTATAAGAAGTTCCGAAACTTTTCAAGAGTTCATCAACCCAATCAACATTAGGGTATCTTTCATACTCCTCTTGATTTGCTGGCCACCTATACTTATCAATAACCTCTTGCGGTTGATAATAACTCCATGCTTCAGGTTTATAACCTAACTCATTTTCAATTACACGATTTCTTATCATCAATGCATCATAAGCATCTCTTAATTCTGGTAGCTTAGAATGTGTTTTCATTGTAGTACTAACATTAATATCAACATTAGCCTTTCCTTCTTGACCACGCTTGGTTGTAATTAATATTACACCATTAGCTCCACGAACACCAAACACGGCAGTTGCAGAAGCGTCTTTAAGTACGGAAATAGATTCTACGGAATTAATGTCTACACTACTCATAGGACGTTCAACACCGTCAACTAATACTAAAGGATCTCCACTATTCCACGAACTTACACCTCGAATCCTAATTTCTGGATCCTCTTCTCCCGGCTTACCAGTTGAGGTCATTGTTACTACCCCTGGTAAGTTACCTGTTAAAGCTTGCCCTAAACTTGTAACACCTCCTGTGCGAACAAGCTCTTTACTAGATGTTTGTGCAATGGCTCCAACAACACTTTCCTTTTTTTGTTGACCAAATCCAACAACAACCACCTCTTCAAGAATGTCTACCTCATCCTCCAAAACAATATCAACTACAGATGTACCATCAACTTGAACATATTGAGTGGTCATACCTATAAATGATATTATTAATGTAGAGTTGTTTGGAACATTGCTTAATTGATATTCTCCATCAATATTTGTCACTGTTCCTAATGAAGGGTCACCCTCTACTACAACATTTGCTCCTATTACAGGTTCATTATAAGTATCTGTAATTTTTCCTCGAACAGACACGCCTTGAGCAAATAAACCTAAGGAATAACTAAATAATAATACAGTTATTATTCCTTTTAAATTCATAATTTTTCTCATCTCATTTTCCTCATAAGTTTTAATTTGTAATAATTCTCTCATAAATAAAATGCAATACCTCTTAACGAATATTAACACAAACATAAATATTAGCTTATACAACAAGGGGTAATTTTTTAAATAATTTGTATATCTTTTAGAATCACCAAGAATTACCCACTATTAAAAATAGATAAAACCACCTTAAAGAGACTGATTTACAAATACATAAACACTGGGACGAATGACATTTTTTAGCTAAATCCAAAACAATTGTCATTTACATATAGAAAATGCGAAAAAATAGAGGTGCTTAAAAAATTAACTACTTTTAACAATTCAGCTTGCTTTAACTCATTAAATTATCTGTAATTGAAAGTAAAATATCTATTAATACTATTAAATGTTAAAGATGAACAGGTGGAAAAATATAAATAAACCTCAATAACAAATGTCGATTTCACTTTTATTTCTGTTTTTTTCAATAAAAACTAACTTAGAAATGGAAAAATCGTATTTTAGAGACATATTTAATAAAATAAAATAAAATTATAAATTTTTGCAAAATGGGTTTATTAAGAAATATATTGACATCAAAAGCATCGTTTTTTAGATTTTATATCTTAATAATTCTATTTCTATTTGCTACATCTTCTGTTTTTTCAATAGAGTGGTTATTATTTTCACCCATTAATGCAAATGATGGATTAAGTGATAATCAAGTAAGATATATTCTTCAACTTACAGATGGGCGTATGGTTTTTACAACCAGTGGGAATGTTAATATATATGATGGGGCTAATTTCAAATATCTACATAGAACTAAAGATGATATTTTTAATTTGTCAAAATATGATGGACATTATAGAATATATAATAACAATGACTCTTTGCTCTGGATTAAAGATTATCACAAATTATTTTGTATAGATCTTTATAATGAAAAGTATATCTCAAATCTAGACTCGCTATTTGAAGCAAACAGTTTTATGGCAGTTGAAGATATTTTCTTAGACAATAATAATAGATTATGGATATTGGAGACCAAGATATTAACTGAATATAACAGTAAGGTTTCAATAGATGCTTCTCATAGAACAGGCAAACTACAAGACCTGTTTTCTAACAACAATGAAATATATCTATTTTTTGATACTGGTGAATTAGCTTGCTATGATATTGAAACAGAGCAATTCATTTACTCAAAAAAAGCATATAGCGAAGAAGAAATATCATTATTCAATAAAACATCTTTAGTTTTAAAGAGTGATAACTTCTTTTATCAGGTAAAGAATGGTAGCAAAGGAGGCTTTTTTATTTTTGATATTGCTAAAAGGGAGTGGAAAAAGATTTTTGAAGAAAATATAGCTTTAAACACTTTAATCTTAGCAAATAACAACACAGCCTTCATTAGTACACAAAAAGGTGTTTTAAAAATAGATTTAACTACTTATAATATAGAGTTAATTTCAGAAATCAATACAACTAAAGGAGTTTTGACCAATGCAGAAATCAGCACCCTTTTTTACGATAATCAAGGTGGATTTTGGCTTGGGACTTTAAATAGGGGTCTTTTATATTTTCATCCTGATAGATTCAATCTTCAAAAGTATTCAAGAGGTGATTTCAATATTAATTTAGATCAAGAAATAATTGTAGAGGCATTTGCCGAAAATGAATTAAATGAAATATTGATAAGAACTAATATTGGCTTCTTTAAAATTGATGATAACAACAGTTTGAGTAAAATAAATGAACAGAAATTTTTCATAAACCATATATCTCCTATTACAAACTCTACAAACACTGATTTTGAATATAACTGTTTAGTAATCGACAAGCTAAATCAAAAATGGTTTGGAACAAATGACGGTTTATTACTTTTTGATAAAGAGATGAATTATATACGAACATTTTATATGGAAGATGGTCTTGTAAACAATTTTATCCATGGTTTGTTGCAGAGTAAAAACGGTGATTTATGGGTTTCAACAAGCAATGGAATTTCACATATAAAAAATATTAACAATGAGTTTCATTTTACAAACTACACAAATAATGATGGAACAGTAGAAAATGAATATATAAATAACTCCATATTTGAAAGTAGTGATGGCAGAATATTCTTTGGAGCAATTGACGGTTTTAATATTATAGATCCAATAAAAAAACAGATAAACGCAACACTACCAAACAATCCGCTTTTTACTAACTTATATCTATTTGGTGAAAAAGTTAAAGTAGGAGAAGCCTATAACAAGAATACTATATTAAATAAGTCGCCCTCTTTCACTTCGGAAATTACATTAAATTATAATCAAAACTTTGTAGGATTTGAGTTTTCTGCATTAAATTATCGAAACCCATATCAAACATTTTATCAATATAAACTAGAGGGATTTGACGTTGATTGGCAAGAGACATTAGCCAGTAAAACTAGCAGTAAAACTGGTTTAAATGGCAATCTTCAAATATCATATACTAACATACCGCCGGGAAATTATCTTTTAAAGATAAAAACATCTGACAGATATCCTGAATGGGAAAATGCTCCTTCAAAAGTAATAGCTATTAAAGTAAAATCTCCTTGGTGGGCAAATAGAGTTTCATACTCAATATATTTTATTTTATCATTAATACTCTTGTTTACTTCAATTTATATTTATAATAGAATTACAAAACAGAAATTAGAACGCAAGCATAAAGAAGAGACACTTTTACTGAGAATTAGAGATTTAATTAATCAAGTTGACCAGTATGAAAATGTAAAATCAGAAGAGGAAGATGCAACTTTTTTAGACAATAAAACCAATGACTTAAATGAAAATGAATCTAAATTTATAACAGATGCAATTGCTTTAGTAGAAAGAAACTTAACCAATTCATCATATTCTGTGGAGCAGTTAAGCAAAGATTTGTACATGGAACGAACAGGTTTATATAAAAAACTAACTTCTCTGTTAGACCAATCACCAAGCATATTTATTAGAAATATTAGATTGCAAAAAGCCTCACAACTTATAATTGAACAGAAACACTCAATTACAGAAATAGCAGAAATAGTTGGTTTTAATAGTTCCAGTTATTTTAGTAAATGCTTTTATGAAATGTATCAATGTAAACCGTCAGAATATGCAGAAAAAATGCAAAAATCAACATAAGTTATATTGATTTCAACATTTGTGATAACTTATAACATGCTATAAAGCTTAATTTTACGACAAATCAAATTATTAATTTTTTTATTATGAAAAATAATTATTGCAAAAAGCTATTAGCAGTTTTTCTACTCTCACTTATAACTTTTATAAGTATAAATTCGCAAGAGGTAGATAAAAAATCACAAGGTGTAAGTTTTAAAACTGACAAATACAATATCAATGTAGAGTTTTATACTCCAGAGATAGTTAGAGTAGTCAAATCTCCTATTAATTGGGAATATACTAAAGAGAGCTTATCTGTAATTGCTACACCACAAAAAACAAGAGTATCCATAAGTGAAAGAGGTAATACAGTGACCTTGAAAAGTTCTAAAGTTATTGTAAGCATTGACAAATCAACAGGTGATGTTCAATTTGCTGACTTAAAAGAAAACTCTTTATTAAAGGAGAAGCAAAATGGTGCATTATTTACCGATTTTAATGATGCAGGTGTAAAAACATTTAAAGTAAAACAGTCTTTTGTTCTAGATGAAGACGAGGCTCTATATGGATTAGGAATTTTACAAGATGGAAAAATGTCCCAAAGAGGACAAAAGAAGCATTTGATACAAGGCAATGTTGAAGATGTCACCACTCTATTGCAATCTGTTAAAGGATACGGGCTTTTTTGGGATAACTACTCCCCGACTGATTTTTCAGACGATTTAAAAGAGACCTATTTTGAATCTACTGTAGGTGATTGTATTGATTATTATTTTATGTATGGCGGCAATGCTGATGGTGTAATTGCTAATATCCGAACATTAACTGGTGAAGTTCCAATGTTTCCACTTTGGACTTATGGTTATTGGCAAAGCCGTGAAAGATATAAAAGCCAATTTGAACTATTGGAAGTTGTAAATAAGCATCGTGAATTAAATGTGCCACTTGATGGAATTATTCAAGATTGGCAATATTGGGGAAGTAACTATCTATGGAATGCCATGGATTTTTTGAATGAAGAATTTCCAAATCCGCAAGGGATGATTGATGAAGTTCATGCAAAAAACGCCAATATTATTATTTCAATTTGGTCTTCATTTGGTCCTATGACTAAAGCATATCAAGAACTTAAAGAAAAAGATTTATTATTAAATTTCATCACTTGGCCACAGTCTGGAAGTGGTAAATGGCCTCCAAGAAAAGACTACCCTTCAGGTGTTAGACCATACGACCCATATAGTCCAAAGGGACGTGATATATATTGGAATAACTTAACAAGATTGCATAATTTAGATATTGACGGATGGTGGATGGACTCCACTGAACCTGACCATTTAGATTTCAAACCTGAGGATTTAGATATTCAAACACATTTAGGATCTTTCAGAAAAGTTAGAAATGCATATCCTCTAATGACTGTTGGTGGTGTATATAATAATCAACGAGCTACAAGTTCTGACAAAAGAGTTTTTATTTTAACTCGCTCATTTTTCCAAGGCCAACAACGATATGGAGCTAACGTATGGACAGGTGATGTGCGTACATCTTGGGAAACACTTAGGAGGCAAATACCAGCAGGTTTAAATTTCACATTAACTGGTAATCCTAATTTTAATACTGATATAGGTGGCTTTTTTGTTGGAGATTATAATCACAAATGGAATCATAAACATGCACCAGAGAATCCATTTTTCCAAGAATTATATGTAAGATGGATGCAATATGGAGCTTTTAGTCCAATGATGCGCTCACATGGTACGGATATAAAAAGAGAATTCTACTTTTTTGGTGAAAAAGGAGAAACAATATATGATGCAATTGTAGATGCAATTGATTTAAGATACTCACTTCTACCATATATCTACTCTACTTCATGGGAAGTTACAGATAAACAAGGAAGTTTTATGAGAGCTTTAATGATGGATTTTCCACAAGATAAGAATGTGTGGGATATGAAATATCAATTTATGTTTGGGAAATCATTATTAGTTGTTCCTGTAATTGAACCACAGTACACGTCTGAAAAAGTTATGACTCCTGACGAATATGTTAGCTGGAGTGGCAATAACAAAAAAGGCAAAGATGGACTACCATTAATCAATTTTAATGAGAAGAAATCGATGAATATATATCTACCAAAAGGTACAGATTGGTATGATTATTATACAAACAAAAAATATAGTGGTGGCCAAGAAATTAGTTACCAAACTTCAATTAATGAGATACCACTTTTTGCAAAAGCAGGAAGCATTATACCAATAGGGCCAAAAGTTCAATATGCAACAGAAAAAGCATGGGACAACCTAGAAATTAGAGTTTATGAAGGTGCTAATGGAAACTTCATACTTTATGAAGATGAGTTTGATAATTATAACTATGAAGAAGGTGAATATAGTGAAATACCTTTCTCTTGGAACGATTCAAACAAACGCCTCACTATTGGAGCAAGAAAAGGCGAGTATGATGGAATGATAAAAGAGAGAAAGTTCACTATCAAAATTCAAGATGGGTCTACAAGAACTGTTAATTATAACGGCAAAAGAGTAGTTATAAAAATGAACTAAATAAGTTTATAAAACAAATCAGTTTTATATAACAAAAACAGGGTGCTAAAAATTTCATTAACACCCTGTTCATCATCTACTATATAACTTATCAGACACTATCTTATCAAAACCTTTTCAAACTCAACTGACTTATCAGACATCGTTTTTTTAATTATAAATAATCCATGTCTATTCAAATCTGATGAACTTATATTCTCTCCCAATAAAGTATAAACCTCTTTAGAAACCACATATAAGTCAACCGCATTTGAGTTTTCTATAATATTGGCACTATTTTCTTTTAATTTATCAAGAGAGTAACGACTACAAAACTTCCATATCTCTTTACTAGCTAATACACCTTGTTCATCGGCAGGAATTGAGTGACCATGAGGCGATTTTATCCATGCAACTTCAACACCAGTTACATCATTTTTCCAAATAGTTATATCCGAACCACTTGCACCGCTTGGATAAGGATTTATAAACGTTATATCATTTTCATCTGTTGAACATTCATTAAATTCAATCCACTTATCAAGTATAGGTTGCACATACTCCATTTTATATACATCGTCATAGTAACCTGTAAATTGCAAAACAGGCATTGGGTGTGAACAATCACCAATAAACTCTTGTCCATTATTGATATTTGGTCCCCAAGAGTGCCCCATTATACCAGAAATTGCTGCAATTTTATCAGATAAATCTTTAGCAAGGCGATATGAAAAGTTTCCACCCCAAGAGAAACCAGTTGCATAAACTCGATTTTTATCAATATTAAACATCTCATGCATTTTTTCAATTATATCTGATACAAACTGAACATCATTTCCTCCACCTACATCCCACGAACCATCAATTCCGTTAGGAGCAACTACAACATATTTTGCAGTATCGGCAACTAAAGCATGTTTTGAGCTTTCAATCATTCCTTTATACCACATCCCCATTCCATGAAATAGTAAAATTAAAGGACGATTATCTGGCAAATCATCTGGCACATAATATTCCATAATACGGTCGACACCTGCAACTTTCATCTCTAATGTTGGATATTGAATTGCTGGCTTATACTCCTCTGAATTAGTTAAATAAACATCTTTTATTTTTATCGGACAGCCGCCATAAGACCAAAAAGCTATGCGATATATACTTGATGCATCAAGGGCTTCACCATTTAAATCACCCTCTGTATATTTAATATTGTTTAAATCAACAACTATCTGTGTACCGCCTTCAAAATTATAACCTGCGCTAGGAGACCAAAAATCAGCGTTGCCATAGATACGAAACTGACCTCCACAAGTCTGAGCTTCCTCTAGTTCTGCTACCAAATATTTATAGTTTGAAAGATCAATACCTTCTTCATAAAGCCAACCATAACTACCATATTGTCCTGTTACTAATACTTTGGTAGAATGATCAAATGATGGCTCCTGATTATTAGGCCAGTTACCCTCAGCATCTTCAATTGGCCAAAAATTAACAAATGATTCTGAGTCAAATATAAAGTAACTCCTATCATCTTCTGTTGTCTCAGAGTAAAGAGATAGATATGACACTATAAAAACGAAAATAAAAACGTATTTCTTTAAGTCCAATTTTTCCATAATCATATAAATTTATTTAATTATTAAAAAAATATTTTTCAGCTCTATTGCTGTTACAAACATAAAGCAAATATGATTACGTCACTTTTGACTAGAGATATTCACACTTTCAACCAGAGATATTTATAGTTAAATAACATTAAATTGGGTGGAAAAATTTTATAAAAAAATTCCACCTCGAAGTTATTCTCCAAAAACATTATTTTATTTTGCACCAAATACTCATACATTTGTCATAAAAATAATTTCTATCTATATTTATAACAGATATATAAAAATTTGGATAGATTTTACTTGACAAGAAAAACTATATATGTTTTAGTATTCTCTGCCTAAGAGTAAACAACACTTATCAACAAATAATTCAAAAAATGGTAAAATTCGGATATACAATCTTATATGTTTTGAACGTGGCTAAATCAGTTGGGTTTTATGAAAAATCTTTCGGATTTAAACGCAAATTCATAACTCCAGAAAATGATTATGGAGAAATAGAAACTGGGCAAACAACTATTGCGTTTGCTTCAGTCGAACTTGCTAAATCGAATCTTAGAAATGGTTTTATAGAAAGTCGTTTAGACCAGAAACCATTTGCAACTGAATTAGGGTTTGTTACTGATAATGTAGATAAAATCATAAACCTTGCAAAACAACATGGAGCAACAGTTATTGAAGAACCTATCCTAAAACCTTGGGGACAAACAGTCGCTTACATAAGAGACATCGACGGTTTTTTAATTGAATTATGTACACCTATGAATAAATAAAAATTATCTACATAAGATATAAAACAACCAAAATAAATGAACACTTAAATATTAACCTGTTACAATTTAATTTACAAACATGAAAAAAACTATCTTTTTAATTGCTCTTTTAAATTTTAGTAATGCTTTCGCTCAAGAAGTGAGAGAACAGAAAGTAAAAACAGAAGTAAATGAAGTAACTGTATTTTTAGATGGAGCACAAATAACTAGAAAACAAAGCGTCAATATACAAAAAGGAGAAACAATTTTGAAATTTATCAATCTTTCTCCATTTATCGATGCTAGAAGTGTTCAAGTAAAAACATTGGGTGAAGCAACTGTCTTATCAGTTAACCATCAGCAAAATTTTCTTGACAAACTTGAAAAACCTCAAGAAATAATATCCCTAGAGACTAAGCTGAAAGAGATAGAGAATAAAATTAAATTAGTAAAAGCCAATCTTTCAATTGTAAATGAAGAGTTGACTTTTTTAAGAGAAAACAGGATAGTTGGTGGTAGAAATCAAGAGGTAAGCGTAAATACTTTAAGGGATGCCGCCACTTTTTATGGTGATAAATTATCATCCTTAATCCTCAAAGAAATTGAATTAGACAACACACTAACTGACCTTAATAAGGAAAAACAAGAAATTACAAATCAAATAAAAACGAAATCTAGTGAAAAAGATTTTCCAAGTGGTGAGATATTAGTTAAAGTAGATGCAAAAAGAGATTTAAAAGCATCATTTGAATTAACTTATGTAGTTAGCAATGCAAGTTGGTTTCCGTCATACGATATTCGAGCAAAAAACGTAAACGAACCAATAGAGGTTGTCTATAAGGCCAATATACAACAAGACACAAAGGTTGACTGGAAAAATGTAACACTGAAATTCTCCTCTTCTGAACCAAACGTTTCAGGTGTTGCGCCAGAGCTAAAAACCTATTTTTTGAATTACCACACTCTACCTCCAAGGTATGACAAGCAAATAAATAGAATTACAGGCACAGTTTTAGGCAGCGACCAGAAACCACTTCCTGGTGTTTCCATAACAGTAAGCGGAACAACCATTGGTACAATTTCAGATATAAACGGTTATTACTCAATTACAGTTCCTGCAAATGCTACAAACCTTGTTTATTCATTTATCGGACATCAACAAAAAACATTACCAATTTCAAATAGTAACATGAATGTATCTCTTGAAGAGGACATTACTACTCTTGACGAAATAGTAGTTGTTGGATATGGCACTGGAAGAAGAGGATTAGCACAATCACTTCAAGGTCGGGTATCAGGCATGTCTGTTAATAATAAAAACAGTGTAAACAAAGAGTCAAGCAACACAATAAAAACTGCACATATTGAGAACCAAACAACTGTTGATTTTGAAATTAGCATCCCATTTACAGTAAACTCCGATAATAAAAACTATTCAGTAGATATGGCAGTTTATGAACTACCTGCCTTTTACCAATATCTAAGTGTTCCAAAAATTGATAAAAGCGCATTCTTAATTGCAAATATTGTTGATTGGGAAAAGTACAGTTTGCTAGAAGGTGAAGCTAATATATTCTTTGAGGACACTTATGTTGGCAAAACTATTCTCGATGTTAGATACTCTTCAGATACTTTACAAATCTCTTTGGGAAAGGATAAAAACATCTCAGTAAAACGAGAAAAAACCAAAGATTTAACAACAAAACGTTTCATTGGAAACAGGAAAGAAGAAACTAGAAATTGGAAAACAACGGTGAGGAATAATAAAAGTCAAAAGATTAATTTGGTTATATATGATCAAGTTCCAGTCTCTACTAATTCAGATATTGATGTAAATGTTCAGAAAACATCAGGTGCAGAACACAACCATGAAAATGGAGAGATAAAATGGGAGTTTACACTTGAACCTTCAGAAACCAAAGAAGCTGAAATTCAATACTCTGTCAGATTTCCAAAAAATAGAAATTTGATGGTTGAGTAAAGATGATTGTAAACAATCACTTTTAAATAAATAAAGCATCAACGACACGCTTTGGCACAACGTCAACTTATATTACATAAATAACTTTTTATTAAAATTTATAAGTATGGACAAAGAAGCGTTAATCAAAGAGATTGATCAACTGCACAAAGA
>CAZHHH010000028.1:0-24581 GCA_964532085.1 uncultured Marinilabiliaceae bacterium | reverse complement strand
TATAATTTAATAAAATGCATCATCACCATCATCATAATAGTTCTGAAACTGGTGATATATCAGTTCGTAAGCGTCTTTTAGGAGCTTTTTTCTTAAATCTATTTTTTACCATAATAGAATTTATCGGAGGAGCCATAACCAACTCTATGGCTATATATTCTGATGCTATTCACGATTTGGGCGACACAATTGCCATTGGTAGCTCTTTATGGCTTGAAAAAGTATCGGAGCGCAAGCGTGATGAGAAATATAGCTATGGTTATCGTCGTTTTTCAACCTTGGGAGCACTAATTACTAGCGTTATACTTTTTGCAGGGAGTATAATTATCATAGTGCAATCCATACCTCGTTTTCTTGAGCCACAAGAGGTTATGGCAAAAGGGATGATTTATATGTCCATTTTGGGAATAATTTTTAATGGCTTAGCTTTTTTCAGATTAATGGGCGGTGGCAAATCTCTAAACAACAGAGCTGTTATGCTTCATCTGCTCGAAGATGTTTTAGGGTGGGTTGCAGTGTTAATAGGAAGTATAATTATAAAATATACTGGTTGGTATATTATTGACCCAATTTTATCTCTTGGAGTTGCCACTTACATTTTATACAATGTGATTGGTAATCTTAAAGATATTATAAAAGTATTTTTACAATCTGTACCTGATGACTTTAACATTGATGAATTTGAAGAGAAAGTTCTTGCAATCGAAGGTGTAAAAGAGATTCACGATGTTCATACATGGAGTATGGATGGCGACTTTCATGTGTTGAGTGTCCATCTTGTTATTTCAGACACATTAGCCAAGGATGATATAATACGAATTAGACAAAAAGCTACCCAAACAATAATAGATTTGGGAATTCAGCACCCAACAGTAGCACTAGAGTTTGAATCAGAAGCATGCATAATATGTGACTAAAAAAAATAGGGGAAGTTCGTAATTGAGCTTCCCCTTTTTTATAGTGATATCCACATATTATATCCGATTACTTTTTAGTAGTCATCTCTTCTTCTGTTTCCATCTCTATAGCCTCTGTTTTGGCCACCACCTCTACGGTTTCCGTATCCTCCACGATTTCCGCCACCGTAAGGTTTACGATCTGATTTTTTTCTCTCTTCAGAAACGTTCACAACAATTGTGCGACCACCAAGTTCTGAATTGTTGAGCTCTTCAATAGCTTTTTTTGCTGCTTCATCATCAGGCATTTCAACAAAACCAAATCCTCTGCTTCTGCCTGAAAACTTGTCTGTAATAATACGAGCCGACGCAACTTCGCCATAAGACTCAAATAGTGCTTTTAATTCGCTTTCCTCTGTCTGAAAAGGTAAGCTTCCAACGAAAATATTCATTCAAAAAAAATTAAATGTTGAAAAATTTGAGGATAAAGGTATGCTTTTTTTCAATTTAAAAATTAAAAAGCATAAGAAAAATCATCATTAAATTAAAAATAATTTACCCTCAAAAAACAGCACTGAATATCAATAAGTTACACACATTACTTTCTTCTCTTTCGATGTGCCATCCACCAGATAAAAAAGCCACTAATAAGTACAATAATAAGTGTCAATCCGACCAAAGGGACATAGAGAACATAAACCTGACCAATCAAGTGATTAAAAATGCGTCCTGTGTGAACTTCTAAAGCCACATTCCACAATGACATAGGAGTATTATCAATAATTCCTTGTGGCATTTCAATCTTATATTCATACTCTGTTAAAGGAATTATACCATTAGAATAATCAAAAACTAATATTCCTTCATTGGTTTCTATATAGCCAGAAACAAGATAAGGCGAAATTGGCATAGTAATCTTTTGGTGAATATCATGAGGTCGTCCAATTAGATAATCGAAAATTCGTCCAGAAGTTATATCCCATAAGAAAAGACCATTAAATGAACCTATGACATAAAAGCTAGGCAAATTATCCACCTTCTCCAAAACGGTGCATCCCATCACACTAACTGGAGGCTGTATTGGTAATGGTTTTGCAGGATTTTTAAACTTTTCATCAAAAAGGAAAAACCCTTCGGTGGTTGACACCATAAAGCTGTTTAGATTATCATCCCAAATAATTCTACGCAAATTATCATACCAAGCATTAGGTGTATCCATTTTTGAATATGGTATTTTTTTTACCTTTGAATTTACGATAGGAATCAGCAAAGGAGGACGTAAAAACATACCAGTTATAGCAACAAAAATCAGAAAGAATACTGACAGATAACCCACACGATTATGCCACTTCAAATTGCTTAGCATTGATTTTATCATCTTTGCTCTTGGCTTTCCTTTTTCTCTTCTTTTCTTTATCCATTTTGGAAAAATCCAATGCATTAAACCAGAAAGTGCAAGAAAAATTAATGCTAAACCAAAAATATCTACTGCATAAATCCCCCATTTACCAAACATTTCACCACTGTGAAGCGTCCATAAAGTTTTGAAAAGACTCACTTTGTTATCATATCCATCAGGGGGAGGTAATATTTTCAGAGAAAAACTCTCTAAATCAGATGTAATCAACAACTCCGAGCGAGTCATTATATATATATCATCGTTATGCTGTATAATCTCAGTAATTTGTTTCTCTTTAACAGGGATATTAATTTCATTCCACTTCTTTCCATCATATTCAAAAAGTCCGAATATAGTTCCTGCCAAAAGTCTCCCCTCACGTGTTAGTAGCATTGATTCAACTTTCCTATTATCAACACCTTTGGGAAACCCCTCATTAAAATCAATAAATTTATCTAGCTTATTATTAGTTAGCCACGCGCCAATATTTCCATATATTATAATGTCATCTGGTGATATTTGAACAGCACTTTTGACAGAAGCCAAATTCCAGTTTTCTATTCTATAATCAGATGGTAAATATTTTCTAGGAATATCAATAGAAGAAAAAATATTTCTATGATTCATAATAATCCCAGATGTAGCAAAAAACAGTATAAAAATAGTAAGAGCAATTCCTGGCCATTTATGATATTTTCTCATAAATTTTAACAATTTATTTTTAGAATTACTCTTTTTCAACTTACTCATATTAGATAAATATTTTATACGAAAATCAAAAATACAAAAAACGGACAAAAACATCTTAGTTTAAATGGCTAATAAATTGTTTTTTAAATATTATTAAACTTTAAATAGGGGTTTAATGTTAATATGTTATAATACTTTTTTCACAACATAGTTAATGAACAGACACAAACGAGCAATCATAATTGGATCAGGTATAACTGGATTAACAACAGCTTTATATTTAAAAAGAAGCGGTTGGCAAGTTACAATTCTAGAGAAACAGAGTAGATATGGCGGTTCTATCCGTTCATTTTCTGAGAATGGTTTTGTTTATGAAAGTGGTCCAAACACAGGAATGGTTACAAATCAAGAGGTTAAAGATTTATTTATATCACTTCAAAATGAATTTGAATATGAACCAGCAAAAAGTGTGGCACAACGTCGATTAATATGGAAAGATGGGCGTTGGCATATTTTACCTTCTGGCTTGGCAACAGTTATGTCATCACCACTTTTTAAGAATAGAGATAAGTTTAAGATATTATCTGAACCGCTTAAAAGTAAAGGAAAAAATCCAAATGAAACTTTAGGACAACTGTTTGAGCGCAGATTAGGGAAGTCGTTTTTAAATTATGCACTCTATCCTTTTGTCTTGGGCATTTTCTCTGGTGACCCATCACAATTAGTAACAAAATATACAGTTCCAAAACTTTATAAGTTAGAACAAGAAAGAGGAAGTATAGTAAAAGATAGTATAAAAAGACTTTTCTCAAAGTCAAATAAAGATGATGAGATTACCAACGAAATGTTCTCTATAAAAGGAGGATTGGAGCATCTTGTGGATGTTATGGTTAGTGAAATTGGAGAAAAAAACATTGTTTTAAATGCAGAAAATATAACAGTATATCCAAAGGGTAAAAGTTATAAAATAACATATAATAAAGGAGGAGATGAAATAGAGATAATTTCGCCTTATGTTATTTCTACCACAAGCGCTCAAGAAATTTCTAATCTTTTCCCATTTTTCTCTCAAAAAGAGAAAAACAACATAGGAAATTTAACTTATGCCAAAGTGGTTCAAGCATCTGTAGGATTTGAAAGATGGCGCGGTATGCCAATTAGAGCATTTGGTGCTTTAATACCATCTACTGAAAACAAAAAGATACTTGGTCTATTATTCCCATCATCTTTTTTGGCTAATAGAGCTCCAAAAGATGGCGCACTTCTTTCAGTCTTTTTAGGAGGTAACAAACATCCTGAAATAATTAACTACAGTGATGAAGAGATTAAAGAGGTAGTTATGGAAGAGTTGAAAACAATGTTTTTGCTACGTTCTGAATGTACTCCTACTCTTTTTAAAGTTTTTAGACATCATTATGCAATACCACAATATGAAGCAAGTACAGAAGAGCGTCTAAAAACAATTGAAAATATTGAAAGGCAATTTCCAGGTATTATTCTAGCTGGGAATATGCGCGACGGCTTTGGTTTAGCAGAAAGAGTGAAACAAGGAGTTAAAATTGCAGAAGCTTTAATAAAAAAATAATTTATTTTCAATCTTAAAAAATCTGAATTACAACAACTTACAAAACCCATCTATTTTATTTTTAAAATAGTTCTCATTTTTCTTTTGTAAATGAAATAATTATTCTATTTTTGCATCATCAAAATCGGGAGAGGTGGCAGAGTGGTCGATCGCGGCGGTCTTGAAAACCGTTGGGTGTCAAAGCCCCGGGGGTTCGAATCCCTCCCTCTCCGCAAAGTCAATCAAACTTAGTTTGGTTGACTTTTTTTTGCCATATATTTTTTGGGATTATATAAACCTAAATTGTCCATTATCTAAATTATAGATTGATTAATATGCTATACTTTAGTGCTTTATTATTCTTCGTTCTACTCCAAACCCCTCTAGCTTTCAGCTAGACACAGCAAAGGGACTTATTACATATAGCTAATTTCTATAAAAAAAAATCTCAAAAAATTGAGAAAAGCAATTTTCAGCAAAGCTATTTTAATGGTTACACATTAAGATTTGAGTTTCCTTTTTGGAAAACTATAATTAGCTATATTGAACTTCATTTCCTCTTAATGGATAATCTGGGATAAAATTACTAATACCGTCCATATTTAAAAACAAAAGGCAAAACCTATTAGATTCTGCCTTTTACATATTATTTTTAAAAAATTTAATTACAACGGTATATTTCCGTGTTTTTTAGGTGGGTTGGTTTTTAGTTTCTCTTTTGACATTTCTAGACCTTGAATAATTCTCTTCCTAGTATCTTTTGGTAGAATTATCTCATCTAGATATCCCATTTCTGCACTTTTATATGGGTTTGCAAAGTTTTCTCTATACTCTTTAACAGCTTCAGCCTTCTCCTCATCTGTAGCATTTCTATGTAGAATATTAACAGCACCCTCCGCTCCCATCACTGCAATTTCAGCATTTGGATATGCAAAATTCACATCACAGCCAGTCTCTTTAGATGACATTACTACATAAGCACCACCATAGGCTTTACGAGTAATTACTGTAACCTTTGGTACTGTTGCCTCTGAATATGCATATACGATTTTTGCACCGTGTCTAATAATTCCATTATGCTCTTGCATAGTTCCTGGTAAAAACCCTGGAACATCTTCAAAAGTTACAATTGGAATATTAAAACAGTCGCAGAATCTTATAAATCTTGCAATTTTATCAGAACTATCTATATCTAACACACCAGCTAAGAAAGCAGGTTGATTTGCAACAATACCTACAGACTTTCCATTAAGTCTTCCAAACCCAACCACCGCATTTTTTGCAAAATGAGGCATTACTTCGAAAAAATATTCATCATCCAAAACTGGTATGATAATATCTTTCATATCATAAGGCATATTTGGATCTAAAGGCACCACTGTTTGCAACTCCTCAATCTCACGATTGATATCATCTTGCGACGGTTCAACTGGTGCATCCTCCATATTGTTAGATGGTAAGAAGCTTAACAACTCCCTAATAGACAAAAGTAATTCTTCCTCAGAGTTGTTTACAAAATGAGTAACTCCACTCTTACTAGCATGAGTTTGCGCTCCACCAAGTCCTTCTTTATCTATCTCTTCGTGGGTAACAGTTTTAACCACATCTGGACCAGTAACAAACATATAGCTACTTTTGTCCACCATAAATATAAAGTCAGTCAATGCAGGAGAGTAACAAGCTCCACCAGCACATGGTCCCATAATAGCAGATATTTGCGGAATCACTCCCGACGCCATTGTGTTTTGATAGAAGATAGAAGCATATCCAGAAAGGCTATCTACACCCTCTTGAATTCTTGCTCCACCTGAATCATTAAGTGCAATAATTGGTGCACCATTTTTCAAAGCTAACTCTTGAACTTTTACAATTTTTTTTGCATTTGTAGCTCCAAGACTACCACCATATACAGTAAAATCGTAAGCATAAACAAATACCTGTCTCCCATCAACTTTTCCGTATCCTGAGACTATACCGTCACCAGCAATAACATTCTTATCCATACCAAAATTGGTACTTTTGTGAACCATAAACTTATCTAGCTCTACAAAAGTATTTTCGTCCAGTAAGATATTTATTCTTTCACGTGCAGTTAAACGCCCCGCTTCATGTTGTTTTTGAATTTTATCTGCTCCACCCCCAAGTTCTGCTACCTTATTACGCTCTTCAAACTCTTTATATAATTTTTCTCTTTCCATTATGTTAGTTATTATTTACTAAATCAAGTCTGACTAAAAGCTGGTCAGATTTCACCGCATCTCCCTCAGAAATTAATATCTCTTTTACGACACAATCATCTGAGACTTTGTAGTTGTTCTGCATTTTCATCGCCTCTATAACGACAACAGTTTCGCCAGCTTTAAGCTGTTGGCCAACTTTTATAGGTATATTTACTACTTTACCGGGCATAGGGGTTACTATTTTATCATCCTGCCTTTCGTCAGCACCAGATTTTAAGCGAAGATATTTAGCTTTTGAATCTAATATTTGCACTTTATGTGAAGAAAAAGCGGTATTCACCTCATAATTTTTTCCATCTTCAGAACGAATTAATTCAGCTTTATATGAACGTCCTTTTTTCAATATGGAATATACGCCATCTTTCAACATGGCTATATCAACTTCGTACTCTTCACCATCAATTGATATTACTACGAAATTCCCATTTTTGCTTAGCAGTTCAACGTCTGCCACGCGTTTACCTATATTTACTTTCATAATTATATTCTTAAGATACCTTTTTGTAATCCAAAATTTCTCCATCTACTGATGGCCTTACTATCATTTCCATTGGTACTATTCTCTTCCAAATTAACGATATAATCAATATATGAAGCGATAATAGCTATATTCTCCACTTCATTTTCTTCTTGAGGAGTATCATTCTTTAGTTCATCAGAATATTTAGCAATAAAACCAGTATCATATCTACCTTCGACAAATTCGTCAATGTCGACAATTCTTCTTAGATAATTTATATTGGTTTTTATTCCAGTAATTTTATACTCTTCTAGTACCCTTTTTACTCTATCAACGGCATATTCACGAGTTGTAGCCCAAATTATAAGTTTTCCCATCATCGGGTCATAAAAAATAGGTATTTCATACCCATCATATACATAACTATCAACTCTAACACCAATTCCACTTGGTCTGATAATTTTTTGAATTAATCCTGGTGCTGGCATAAAATCCATCTCTGCATCTTCAGCTAATATTCTTAATTCAAAAGCGTGACCTCTAATTTTTAGATTTTCTTGTTTTAGCTCCAGTACTTGGCCTTCAGCAACTTTTATCTGCTCATTTACCAAGTCAATTCCTAAAATCTCTTCTGTAATTGGGTGCTCAACTTGTAATCTTGTATTCATTTCAAGGAAATAGTATTTTCCATATTTGTCCACAAGAAACTCGATAGTTCCAGCATTAACATACCCAACAGCTTCAGCAGCTTTAACAGCCACTTTACCCATCTCCTCTCTCAACTCCGGCGTCAAGAATGGCGATGGTGCCTCTTCGATAACTTTCTGATTTCTGCGTTGGATTGAGCATTCACGCTCAAAAAGGTGGATAGTATTCCCGTGAGTATCTGCTAAAATCTGGAACTCAATGTGGTGTGGCTCTACAATAAATTTTTCAATATATATTGTATCATCCCCAAACGATGAGAGCGATTCTGATTTAGCATTTTCAAAAGCCTCTTTTACCTCATCTTCTGAATTTACTAATCTTATACCTCTTCCTCCACCGCCCATTGCGGCCTTAAGCATTACAGGATATCCAATTTCATTTGCTAGTTTTGTGGCCTCCTGGGCATCTTTTAAACCTTCATTATTTCCTGGTACAACAGGTACTCCAGCTTTTATCATCTCTGCACGAGCAGAAATTTTATCACCCATTAAATCCATTGTTCTTGCCGATGGTCCTATAAAAATTATACCTTCTTCTTCACATCTTCGTGCAAAGTGAGAGTTTTCGGATAAGAAACCATATCCTGGGTGTATGGCATCCACTCCATGCTTTTTAGCAACACGAAGGATGTTCTCCACTTTTAAATAACTCTCTGCTGAAGTTGCACCACCAATGCAATAAGCTTCATCTGCATACCATACATGCTTTGAAGTTCTGTCTGCATCTGAAAAAACAGCCACCGTTTCGATACCCATCTCTCTACAGGTGCGCATAATTCTTACAGCGATTTCGCCTCTGTTAGCAATTAAAACTTTTTCTATTTTCTTCATAATAAATAAATTACAAAACAAATTATAGAACAGATTTGCTCAAGAATTTGTTTGTTATATCATCATTTTATTATTTTTTGATTACATAAAGTCTACATAGTTTTATGCAATCTATAATTTACTGAATCAACATTTTGAATATCAGCAACACTGAAAATTAAGTAGTTCTGAATTTTTAACACTAAAAATGTATTATTTTTTAACTACCTAAAATTTTATCTCCACACATGAAACAAATACAACCATCATAATGTTTATATTTATTCTATTCAAATAAAACAAAAGCACATTAATAACGCTTTTTAATCTTTACAATTAAATAAATCGAGTCACAACGGAAGAAAAGAAGATTAGATTAGACAGAAGAAGTACAAATCACAACCTTATTGCTTTTCACCCGAAAGCCTCGGTAAATTATGTAATAATATTTGGCAGGTCTTCTGACTTGTTTAAAGAAATACGCCTTCCCATCATTTTGACAGTGGCTAGATTGTATTTCTATAAAAACTTACAGCTACGGGGATAGTTCCTGATTCTCACAGGATTCCCTTTTAATCTTTATAGCTTTCACCATTTAAAGAACCAAAATTCAGTGGCAAATATATAGTTTATAAATAGAAACTACATAATTTATTTGTAGAAATTATGGTATTAAACAGACTATTATTGAGCAATTAGCACATGGTTAAGTTAATACAATCAATTTTGAGGATGTTGTATTTCTCCTTCTTTATACTTTTGACGATATACCTTTGGAGTCATTCCCATATCTTTCTTAAAGGATTTTGAAAAGTGATATGAATCATAATACCCCAATTTAAAAGCTATCTCCTTAATCATCATATTTGAAAATTGCAAATATGAACAAGCACGCTGAATTTTCAATTGATTATAATATCCCATGGGTGAGTATGAAGTTTTCTTTTGAAAAATATTTGCAAAATGAGATGAAGAATAACCTACATTAGTAGCAATATCTTCTAACACAACATTTTTCTCTAAATTATTTTTCATAAAAAGAATGCTTTTTTGAATAACGTCCAACTCCTTTGGGTTTTTCACTTCTCTATATTGAGTAACATACTTTATAGTTGATAATAGATATGTAAAACAATGACTTACATACTCCAAATTATCAACTCCATAACCCATATCCAAATTTTGATAAATCTCTTCAAAGAGTTGCAATCTGTCTTCAATACGGTCGCAATGTGAATCTCCAATTATTACTTTCTCCCCTATTATAGAATTAAACAGATGCGTATTTTCACCATTGAAATGCACCCAAAAAACACTCCAAGGCTCATGCCTATCTGCACCATAAGAGTGAGTTTCATTTGCAGGCAAAATGAAGAGTTGATTTCTTTCTAAATAATGCTTTTCATCATTGTAGGTAATCCATCCTCTCCCCTTTTGACAATAGATAAGTATATTTTGCTCTGCTCCATTTTTTCGTTTTCTAAAATGATTCATAGCCTCGGGGTAATAGCCAATATGAGTTATATGTAATAATTTTGTCGTGCTATTATTTCTCAAGTAATTCCTTATAGAATATGGAAGAATAATAGCTTTTTCATTTTTAAATCCGTCTGCTGTTCTTTCATTCATCTTAGTTCACTTTACAGTTTGCAATTATAAAAATAATTAATTATTACATTTTAAACAAAACGCCAACTTGAATTATCAACATACTCACAAGTATAATTATATATAGGACTGAAACAACATAGCACTAGCTACTATACAACAAACTAACAATATCTATTCAGACTTTAATTACAAAATACTTATCCACTCAATAAAAAAAGTTGTTTTTTACATTTTTTGAAAAAATTGATACATTTTTCTTAAATTCAAAAGTGTTAACTTTGTTTAAAATATTAGTCAACTATAAAACTAAAATATGAAAAATATAAAACCATATTTACTACTAATCACACTTGTCTCAGCAATGGGTGGTCTTCTTTTTGGCTATGACTGGGTAGTAATTGGTGGTGCAAAAATATTTTACGAACCATTTTTTGGCATTGAGGGTTCTGCAACACTGCGAGGTTGGGCAATGAGTAGTGCCCTTATCGGTTGTTTGGTTGGTGCTCTTATGGCTGGTGCATGGAGTGACAAATACGGTAGAAAAAAGATGTTGATAATATCTTCAATTATCTTTACAATATCAGCTTTTGGCACTGGTGCGGTTGATAATTTTACTTGGTTTATTATATATCGCATAATAGGAGGATTTGGCATAGGAATCGCCTCTAATATTTCACCTATCTACATTGCGGAAGTATCACCAGCTTCGGTGCGTGGAAAATTTGTATCGTTAAATCAATTAACCATTGTTTTGGGGATTCTTGCTGCACAAATAGTCAATTGGCTTATAGGAAAATATTTTACTCCCGTTGAAAATATTATTTCAGAACATAGTATCCAATGGGCTTGGAGGTGGATGTTTTGGGCAGAACTTGTACCTGCTGTTCTATTTTTCATACTTGCTTTTGTAATTCCCGAAAGCCCACGTTGGCTTATTATAAATAAAAGAGATAAAGACGCCCTTAGGATTTTTGAAAAAATAGGCGGAGCAACCTATGCTAAACAAGAGTTTAAAGAAGTGAAGTCAGCATTAATTGGCGTAGGGAATAAAATTGAGTGGAAATCTCTTTTCCATCCAAATGTTAGAAAAGTATTAGTTATTGGTATTGTTTTGGCTGTGTTTCAGCAATGGTGTGGTATAAATGTAATATTCAACTATGCTCATGAAATTTTTTCTGCTGCAGGCTATGCCGTCTCAGATGTGCTAATGAACATTGTAATAACAGGCGTTACCAATGTTATATTCACATTTGTAGCCATCTACACCGTTGATAAATTGGGACGTAGAAGTTTAATGCTTATCGGTTCATCTGGCTTGGCGATTATATATACCATTCTCGGCACACTATACTACTTTCAAGTTACAGGATTGCCTATGTTGATTCTTGTTGTTGTGGCAATCGCTTGCTATGCAATGTCGTTAGCTCCAATTATATGGGTGGTTTTATCAGAAATTTTCCCTAACAAAATTCGAGGTGCTGCAATGGCTATCGCGACATTCTTTTTATGGAGTGCAAGTTTCTTATTGACATACACTTTTCCGCTACTAAATCAGTGGCTAAAAGCATCAGGAACATTTTGGGTTTATGGAACAATCTGTTTAGCAGGATTTCTTTTTATCCGCTCACAATTACCAGAGACAAAAGGCAAAACTCTTGAAGAGATAGAAAAAGAACTTATTAATTAATCAATAAATATTAATAACAATGAAAAATATAACAAAACACCTAATTCAATCAACTGTTAACGAAAAAGGGGTTGTAAAAGCTTGGGAAGAGGAAATTATGCTCCCAACTTATGAAGCAGGAGAACCAGAAAAACATCCTATGTTCCTTGAAAAAAGAGTTTATCAAGGTAGCTCAGGCGTGGTTTATCCATATTCTGTTATTGAAAAAGTATCAGACGAAAAAAAAGAGAAACTATATAAAGTTCTATTTATAGAAAATGAATATATAAAAGTGATGGTTATGCCTGAACTAGGCGGACGCATCCAAATGGCCTACGACAAAGTCAAACAACGTCATTTTGTTTATTACAATCAAGTGATAAAACCTGCTTTAGTGGGATTAATTGGACCTTGGATTTCTGGCGGCATAGAATTTAACTGGCCTCAGCACCATCGTCCATCTACGTTTATGGCTACCGACTATCTTATACAAAACAACAGCGACGGAAGCATCACCCTTTGGTGCAATGAAGTGGAAAGAATGTTTAGAACAAAAGGTATGCAAGGCATAACTCTTCATCCTGGCAAATCATATATAGAGATTAAAGTTAAAGTATATAACCGAACTCCATTTCCACAAACTTTTTTATGGTGGGCAAATCCAGCAGTACCTGTAAATGATGATTATCACTCTGTTTTTCCATCCGACGTACATGCAGTTTTTGATCATGGAAAAAGAGAAGTATCAAACTTCCCTATTTCGACAGGAGAATATTATAAACACGATTACTCAGCAGGAGTTGATATTTCTAAATATAAAAATATCCCTGTACCTACATCTTATATGGCGATAAAATCAAAATTTGACTTTGTTGGAGGATATGATAAAGGAGTTGAAGGAGGATTGCTACATGTAGCTAACAATCACATATCTCCAGGTAAAAAACAGTGGACTTGGGGTAATGGAGATTTTGGTCACGCGTGGGATAGAAATTTAACTGATGAAGATGGTCCATACATTGAGCTTATGACTGGTGTATATACTGATAATCAGCCCGATTTTACTTGGTTACAACCAGGTGAAGAAAAATCGTGGTCACAATATTTTATGCCTTATGCTGAAGTTGGATATGTAAAGAATGCAAATAAAGATGCAATTGTAAATATTGAAATTAAAGGCTCTAAAGCTAAAATTATACTATATACTACTTCTGAATTTAAGGATTTACGTTTTACATTAAAAAACAGTAATGGAACAAAATATTTAGATGAAAAAATTGATGTTGCACCCGATAATATTTTTATAAAAACGGTAGAAGTTGGAAATATAAAAACGGAGGAATTAATATTTGATTTATATACATCTAAAGGCAAAAAGCTACTAAACTATCAAGCTGAGAAACAAGAGATTAAACCAACACCAGACCCTGCAAAGGCTGCAAAAGCACCAAAAGATATTAGTTCAATTGAACAACTATTTTTAACTGGACATCATCTTGAGCAATATCGACATGCAACCTACAATCCAATGGATTATTATCTTGAAGCATTGAGGCGAGAACCGTCAGATATTAGATGTAACAATGCTGTTGGTTTGCTCTATTTACGTAGAGGGCAATTTGAAAAAGCTGAGCCATACTTCCGCAAAGCGATAGAGACTCAAATTGATAGAAATCCAAATCCGTATGATGGTGAACCTCACTACAACCTTGGCTGGAGCTTAATGATGCAAGATAAGTTTGATGAAGCTTACGAAGCTCTGTATAAATCAACTTGGAACGCAGCTTGGCAAGATGCAGGGTATTTTGCATTAGCTCAAATAGATACAAGAAAAGAACTTTTTGAAGATGCCCTTGACAGAATAGAAAGAAGTTTGATAAAAAACTGGCATAACCATAAAGCGCGCCATTTGAAAGTTTCTATTTTAAGGAAATTAGATAGAAAAGAAGAGGCTTTAATCTTTATAGAAGACTCTTTAAATATCGACAAATTCAATATTGGATGTCGTTTTGAAAAATACTTATTAACCAATGATAAAAAGTATTTAGAGGAGCTAAAAAACATAATGCACGACTCCGTTCATCCATTTATCGAATATGCACTCGACTATGCTGGAGCAGGACTTTATAGCGAAGCTTCACAATTTTTAAAACTAACCATAGAGGATGAAGATGATATTTATCCTATGATATATTACATTTTAGGATATTTTGAATCGCAATCTAATAATATTTCAAAAGCAAAAGAATTTTATTCGAAAGCTTCAAAAGTTAACCCTGAGAATTGTTTTCCAAATCGAATTGAGGAAATTAAAATTTTAAAAGATGCTATATCAATAAATCCTAATGATTCAAACGCTTATTATTATTTAGGCAATTTATGGTATGGATTTAGGCAGCACGAAGATGCTATTGATTGTTGGGAAAAATCTATTAAAATAAATGATAAATTCTCTACTGCACTAAGAAATTTAGCATTAGCATATTACAACAAATCAGACAAAAAAACTGAGGCTAAAGAGTTGATGGAGAAAGCCTTTAAATTAGATACCGCAGACTCTCGAATATTAATGGAATTAGATCAACTCTATAAAAAAACTGGAGTTAACCACAAAACTCGATTGGCATTGATTGAAAAACATCTTGAAATTGCAGAAGAACGAGATGATTTAGCAATTGAGCGAATAACAAACTACAACCATTTGGGAGAGTATGAGAAAGCTAAAGAGTTGATTGATGCAAGAAAATTCCACCCTTGGGAAGGTGGAGAAGGGAAAATAACAAAACAATATACGCTATGCAGAATTGAATTAGCTAAAAAAGCGATGAAAGAAGAAAAATATCAAGAAGCCATAAAACTTCTGCATGAAACAGATACATATCCTCACAATCTTGGAGAAGGTAAACTATCTATTGCCGAAGAAAATGACATTGATTATTATAAAGGTCTGGCATATAGAGGTGCATCAGATGAAAACAATGCTCTGAAATATTTCCATAAGGCAACCATTGGCTCGTCTGAACCAAAGCAATCATTCTTTTATAATGACCAACAAGCAGACAAAATATATTATCAAGGTTTAGCGTGGGAAGCTCTTGGAAATATTGACAAAGCCAACAGTTGCTACAACAAATTAGTTGATCATGGCAAGAAATATCTTTTCCATAAATCAAAAATTGACTATTTTGCAGTATCACTTCCAGATTTAGCTATTTGGGATGAGGATTTAGATGTTCGAAATAAAATCCATTGCTATTATCTCATGGGTATAGGATATTTAGGACTTGGTGACATTGAAGTTGCTAAAAACTATTTATCAAAAGTTATAGAATTGGATATTAACCACATTGATAGTCAGATTATTTTAAATGAAATACAATAAAATGAAAAACTTTTTATATATACTCTTTTTTCTTGCTTCTTTTTCATTTGTATATGGGCAAAAGGAGATTGATTTGTCGGGAGATTGGCAATTTGAAATTGACAGAGAGGATGAAGGTGTTAAACAGAGTTGGTTTTCAAGAAAACTGAATGATAACATCAAGCTTCCTGGGTCGATGCAAGAACATCTAAAAGGAGATTTACCTAACGTAAACACCCAATGGACAGCAAGTTTATACGATAGTTCTTTCTTCTTCAATCCTGCAATGGAGCGATATAGATTAGAGGAAAATTTCAAAGTTCTTTTTTTCTTAACACCGCTTCGACATTATGTTGGAGTGGCTTGGTATCAAAAGAGTATCGACATTCCTAAAGATTGGAAGAATGAACGTATCATACTACATCTTGAAAGGCCACATATTGAGACCACTTTGTGGGTGAATAATCAAGAAGTGGGTATGCAGAACAGTTTAAGTGTACCGCATATTTATGACATAACAGAATATGCAAAAATTGGTACAAACACAATTTCTTTAAGAGTAGATAATCGAATAAAAGAGATTAATGTTGGGATAGATTCCCACAGTATAACAGACCATACACAAGGAAACTGGAATGGTATAGTTGGGGAAATTAAACTCACAACAACTCCAAAAACTTATTGGGAGGATATTCAAATATATCCTGATTTAAAAAATAAGAGTGCAATTGTTGAAATGGAGGTGGCTTCAAACAGCAAATCTGCATCTAAAGTAGAGATAATGTTAAATGTTGAAAGTTTTAACTCTGAACAAAAGCACGTACTGACACCAACTTCTGAAAAATTTAAAATAAAAGATGGTGTTCTCTATTGTGCCGTTGAGATAGAGTTTGGCGAAGAAATGCAGACTTGGGATGAATTTGACCCCGCTCTTTATCGACTGACAGCTCAACTAATTTCTAAAAAAGGACGAGATATTAAAGAAGTTGAGTTTGGAATGCGTGATTTTACAATTCAAGGAAAATGGTTCTATGTGAATGATATAAAAACACATCTGCGAGGAACTAATGATTGTGCAGCATATCCTTTAACTGGCTATCCACCTACAGATTTAGAATCTTGGATAAATATTTTTAGCACTATGAAGAAAAACGGTCTAAATCACGTTCGCTATCACTCTTGGTCACCACCAGAAGCAGCTTTCAAAGCTGCCGACCGTTTAGGTTTCTACCTCCAACCAGAAGGTCCAAGCTGGCCTAACCATGGACCACGATTAGGGGTTGGGGAACCCATCGACAAATACTTAATGGAAGAGACACAAAAAATGGTAAAGCATCTTGGTAACTATGCCTCTTTCTGTATGCTTGCTGCAGGAAACGAACCTGCAGGTAATTGGGTAGCTTGGGTCACTGATTTTGTTGATTATTGGGAAAAAACCGATCCTCGCAGAGTTTATACTGGGGCATCTGTAGGCAACAGTTGGCGTTGGCAACCACGAAACCAATATCATGTAAAAGCAGGAGCTCGCGGATTAAATTGGGACAAAAAACAACCTGAATCTATCTCTGATTACAGAACTCGTATAGACACTATCAGTCAACCGTATGTTTCTCATGAAAACGGACAGTGGTGTGTATTTCCAAATTTTAAAGAGATTGAAAAACATACAGGCGTTAATCGAGCAGGTAATTACGAAATATTTCGTGATATACTTTCAAATAATGGGATGGCACATAAAGCGCACGATTTTATGATGGCTTCGGGTAAGTTGCAAGCTCTATGCTACAAATACGAGACAGAACAGCACTTGCGAACACCCGATTATGCAGGATATCAAATGTTGGGTTTAACCGATTTCCCAGGTCAAGGTTCAGCCATAATTGGATTGTTAGATGTCTTTTTTGATGAAAAAGAATATGTAAGTGCCGAAGAGATTAAGCGTTATAATAATCACACCGTTCTGTTGGCACGAATACCAAAATTCACTTTTAACAACTCCGAAACTTTTGAAGCTGAAATAGAAGTTGCACATTTTCATAAAGAGGTTTTTAAAAATGCAAAAACTATTTATGAAATAAAAGATATAAACGGCAATATAGTTAACAAAGGTGTTATCAGTCAACAAGATATCCCTATTGGCAACTATTTTAATTTAGGTAAAATATCTTTTAAACTGAATGAAATAGAGATAGCTTCAAAATTAAATTTAGAAGTAAAAATTGAAGGAACAGACATTATAAATGATTGGAATTTTTGGGTTTATCCTACTAAAGTAGAGATTGATTCTAAGGATTTATATATCTCTAACTCATTTGACAACAAAGCGATTAAAGTTTTAGAAAAAGGTGGCAATGTTCTAATAACTGCATCAGGGCAAATAACTTATGGAGCAGGAATAGTTCAGAAGTTGACACCAGTATTTTGGAATACTTCATGGTTTCAGATGCGTCCTCCTCACACCACGGGAATTTTGGTAAATGAAAAACATCCATTATTTAACAACTTCCCAACAGAATATCATAGTAATCTTCAATGGTGGGAATTACTTAATAATTCGCAAGTTATGCTATTGTCAAACTTTGATAATGGATTTGAACCTTTGGTACAAAATATTGACACTTGGTTTCTGAGCAGAAAAATTGGCTCGTTAATAGAAGCAAATGTTCTTAATGGGAAATTGATGGTAACAACAATGGATATTTCAACAAATTTGGAAAACAGAATTGTTGCACGTCAAATGCGAAAAGCAATTATTGATTATATGAATTCAAACGAATTTGAGCCAAGACAATCGGCGACTTTAAAACAGATTGAAGAACTTTTTACAAAAGCAACTCCACCTGTTAATATGTTTACCGACGACTCACCACAAGATTTAATGGTAGATGAAATTAAAAAATAAAAATATTGAATTATGAAAAAAATATTAATATTCCTTTTAGCAATAAATATTTGCAATTATTCATACTCTCAAACAGATTATGATATTACAATTCCACAAAAGCCAATTGAAATAACCAATGGACACTTAAATTTAGGAGGCGAAAGTCCAGATGGAGTCAAAATAGACTTCAACAGTTACTATATGAATATGGATGGCACTCCATATATTCCAATTATGGGTGAGTTTCATTATAGTAGATTTTCTGAACAATATTGGGAAGAGCAGATTTTAAAAATGAAATCTGGTGGAATAAATGTTGTTGCAACTTACGTATTTTGGAATATTCATGAAAATGAGGAGGGAGTTTTTGATTGGAGCGGTAATAGAAATTTGCGCAAGTTTATTGAATTATGCAAAAAGCATGAAATCTTTGCTATGGTTCGGGTTGGTCCTTTTTGCCATGGAGAAATACGCAACGGAGGTTTACCCGATTGGCTTTATGGTCGTCCATTTGAAGTGCGCTCCAATGACGAAGAATATCTATTTTATGTGAAAAGATTATATCACAATATTGCAAAACAACTTGACGGTCTATATTTTAAAGATGGAGGTCCAATTATCGGGATTCAGTTAGAAAACGAACTTCAGCACTCATCTGCACCTTGGGCTTTTTCATATCCTGGGCAGCCTAAAGAATCAACCGTCGCCAATTATGATGCTGAATACGATCGCATTGGTGTGAGCGTTCAAAATAGAAAAAATGTCTATGCAGATTTGGGAACTGCCCATCTTACGACCTTAAAAGAGATAGCAGTTAATGAGGGAATGATTGTCCCTTTATATACTGTTACAGGCTGGGGACTCGCCGCCATAATAGAGAATGAAACTATCCCTGTTACAGCAGCTTACCCATACCCTTTCTGGGCTAAGCCACATAAATCTCCTTTCTTTTTGTTTAAAGAGATCCAAACTAACCCTGATTATTCGCCTGTGAGATATGACGGTTCAAAATATCCATCTTTTTGTGCTGAAATGGGAGTAGGAATTCAGATTACATATTCTCGACGACCAAATGTGGTTGCAGAAGCATCAGAGGCTCTTATGTTGCGAACTTTAGGTTCAGGAGCAAACGGGATTGGATATTATATGTATCACGGAGGACTTACACCACGAAAAAAAGATGGTGGATTTTTTAGCGACGAACCTATGGGAGTGCCGAAAATATCTTATGATTTTCAAGCTCCAATTGGAGAATATGGCAAAACAAGAGATTCGTACAACTATCTAAAAATAATTCATCTATTTGTCAAAAACTTTGGCGACAAACTTGCACCTATGGGAGTGATATTGCCAGAAACTAATGAAGACATTAAACCCGACAATAGAGAGACACTGCGTTATGCAGTCCGCTCAAATGGAGAATCTGGTTTTCTTTTTGTAAATAATTTTCAAGATCACGATGAACGTATTAATCAAGAAATTAATCAATTATCAATTCATTTAGATAATGAGACAATAACATATCCATCATTTGTGTTGAAAAAAGGCGTTAGTGCAATTTTTCCATTCAATATGGAAATTGGTAATCAACTATTAAAATTTTCCACAGCACAGCCTTTAGCAATAACAGAAACAGACGGAAAACAGCACTATTTTTTCTATGCACATAATGAAATAACTCCAGTTTATCAGTTTGAAAACCAAAAATTAAAAAAGATTATTCCTGGACTTAAAAGTTCATTTACAATAAAAGATAGTGACAAAAAAGAGATTATTATCACTACACTCACTCGTCAACAGGCATTAAACTTCTATCAATGGAAAAATGGATTTTGTATAACAGAAGCAACACTAATAAATGATAACGGAAGTATCAGTTTGCAATCACGTTCAAACAATTTTAAATATATTGTTTCAAAAAACAGCAGTCTCAATAACAAATCTCTTAATACAAAAACCACTAATTATGGACTCTTCAGGGAACATAACGTTACTCTACAAGAAGCTTCAATAGAATATGAAATCAATAAAATAAATAATCAAAAATATACTTTCGATATAAAGCAAAACCAGTTTTCTGAGCATTTAAGTGACATCATCATTGATATCGATTATGTTGGGGACAATGCTGTTGCATTTATCGATGGAAAAATGATTAATGACCATCTCTATTATGGAAATTCGTGGCAAATTGGTCTAAAACAATATATCCAAGAGATTGATAAAAATGGGATGTATTTCTATTTCCGCCCAATGTATAAAGACGCTTCATATTTAATTGATTTCGACAAAGATAAAATCCCTAATTTTGAAGGTAAAACAGTATGTGAAGTGAAGAATTTTAAAATAATTCCAGAGTATCAGATTAAATTTTAAAATATATCAAAATATTGAAGTGATTTGTAAAAAAAGCTCTTTGTTCTTTTCAAAACAAAGAGCTTTTAATATTGCTATAAAAATTATTTTTTAACAATTTTATTTACGACAGACCATTCTCCGGTATAAATTTTAATTAAATAAATACCAGGTTGTAAGGCTGACAAATCTATTACATCATTATTTTCAACATACATTTTGTTAATAATAACGACAGAATTTAAGTCTAAAACAGTTACTTGAGCATTATCAATGCCAGTTGGAAGTAGGATATTAGCTACAGAAGTCACTGGATTTGGTAATATAACCACCTCTTCCTGATTTGCTATCTCTTCAACAACATCAGATATAATACTAGCACTTTTAAGCGTTGATACCAATTGCCATTGAGAATTATAATGAGTAGTATTCGCCCATTGACCAACAGCTGAACCATTTGCGTTTCTTCCCATTCCATCAAGGAATAATCCTGTTCTAACATTTTTCAATTGATAATAACTACCAACTTGAATCAGCTGCCATTTTGAATTATTATGCGAAGTATTAGCCCATTGTCCAACATCATTGCCGTTGGAGTTTCGTCCCATTCCGTCAAGAAACATTCCAGTACCAACATTTTTTAATTGATAATAATTGCCAACTTGAATCAATTCCCATTTAGAATTAGGATGAGATGTATTTGACCACTGACAAACCGATGAACCATTAAAAATATTGCCCATACCATCTAAATATAGTCCAGTTGCACGGTTTTTAAGTTGATAATAGCTACCAGTGTTACAGGTATTGCTTACATTAATATAACTACCTGCAGATGACCCTGTTTTGTCTGTCACAGCAGTACCAGAATTACTACACCCTGCCAAAACTGTACAATTCTGAACAGCTTCTAACCAAATACCAATATCTGTACAATCTGTTATTCTACAATTTTTTAAAGTAATATTATTACTACCTGTCAATACAAAGTAACCTCTTCCACATTGGTCAGCATAAAGCATATCAACAGTCATATTACTGTTATCATTAGCAAAGCGTAATCCTGCATAACCACCACCATAACTACATCTGTAAGCATCAACGGTTCCAACAGAACCATTTTTAGTTTTGTTGAACAAAACACCACATTCACCACAATTTCTTGCTACAATGGTATTTGCATAAAACCCATCAACACCAAAAGTCTCAAGACCGTGACTACTGCATCCCTCGAAATAGCAGTTTAAAACAGACACGTTTGACACCCATCTCCCCTCTTCATAAGGACGACTTGGGTGACTATCTAATCTCATACCTATTGAGCCTCCATAAATTCGGATATTGCTAAACAACAAATCACTTGCACGGCTTATGCGAATGCCCATATTGGTATTGTTGTTCAAAGTCATATCATACATTTGAATTGGACCAGAACCATCTCTGAAAAAGCCATAGCCGCTGTGATTTTTAGTATATGTATTATTATGAAAATACATTACCAATCCAGCCTGAAGATTAATTTGTGACGAGAGTGTGCCACCAACTAAAATATGAATTTCACGATTTCCATTGCCAATACAATTATTAATAGCAGTTGCTAAATCAGAAGTACTACCTTGGTCAACATTATTTATGCGCCAGATATAATTGTTCCCAGATTGTCTCACCTCATTATCATAAGCTAAAGCATCTGTAAAAAACAATGTTCCAAGAACGACTAAAAGGGTTAAAGAAATTTTTCTCAAATGTTTCATAATAGTAATGATTAATAATTAAAAAATGTTTAACAAATCAAAGTTATGTAAACTCATTAATATAAAAGTGTTTTTTACTGTTATGTTTTTGTCAATGAATCAATCAATTACATAAAACAACTGTAAACAAAGAGAAAGCTAACCTTAAAAATATTTAATATTAATATCCTAAATTATCCACTACATAGAATGAGAGTTATAATTACCCGTTGTACATTTATAAAATTTGTAGCGGTAGAATGCATTCTGTCGCTACAAATTTTATTCTTTCTTATCTGAATATTTTGATAATATCAAAGCTAATGCGCCATCGCTTGTGATGTTGTGCGATGTTCCAAAACTATCAAGCAATGCAAAAATTGTTATCATCAGAGCAACGCCAGCTTCGTCCACACCAAGCACGGCTTGAATTAATCCCAGAGCAGCAAACAAAGTTCCGCCGGGCAAACCGGGTGCTGCAACTCCAAAAATTGCAAGTAATGGAATAAATATAAAGAGTTGTTCGACACTTATCATTATTCCGCTTGCTAAATAAGTTACCACCAACGCAAGAAAAACAATATCTAACACAGAACCAGGGAAATGTATATTTCCAAAAAGAGGAATTGCAAAATCACGCACTTCAGGTTTTAAAACTGTGCTTTTACGTGTCTCCTCAATTGCTACACCAAGGCTTGCAGCCGATGATTGCGAACCAAGAGCTGTTAGAATAACAGGACCATAATGTTTTAAAACTAACCAAGGGTTTTTCTTAGAATAAATACCAGATGAGATATATAAAAACGATATCCACGCTATGTGACAACCAATTGTTATCAATATTATGATTAAAAATATTGGTAGTTTGGATAAAATATCGCCCTCATAAGCAAAAACAGCAAAGTTAGCTGCAATGAAAAATGGCAAAATTGGTATCAGAACTCTTTTTACCATTACAAAAATCAAATCTTGAAAGTCATAAAGAGCATTCTCAAAACGTTTTGATTTTGTTACAAGTACTGATGCACCAATTAGAAATGCCAAAACTAAAGCACTCAAAACAGACATAAGTGGTGGAATATCTAATCTAAAAAGCATAGCGGGTAATTCTTTTGAAACGCCATTCGCTGTATTTATGGTTAACAAAGGAATTGTTTTATAACCAACATAAGCAGCTAAAGTAGCACTCCCAGCACAAGAAAGATAAGATAGGATTAATGAAAAGCTCAACAGTTTAGAGGCGTTACTTTTTAGTTTTGTAATTGCAGGTGCAATAAATCCAAAAACAATTAATGAAATTAAGAAGAATATTAATTGCCCTAAAACGTGTTTTATCGGTAAAATAAAACTTATCAATTTTTCAGAAGCAAAACTTCCAATTAAAATTCCCAAAACAACTGAAACAAATAGTCGTAAACTCGTGTTGTTTAATAATTTTCTTAAAAACATAAAATTAATTTTAAATTATCAATGAACAATGAGGAATGAATGATTATCAATGGGCAATTATTGACCTTGCTGAACAAATCTTGCCTACGGCGAGACTGGGCTGAGACCCAGCTTTCAGTTTTCAACTTTCATCCTCGCCTACGACGAGATTGGGATCAGACCCAACTTTCATCTTTCAGCTTTTTGAACATTGAACCCTTCGGCAAGCTCAGGGCAACGCATTGAACATTGCCCTTTTACCCCCAACCCCCTAAAGGGGGCTAATAACCAGCAAATTACAAACAATTAGCTAATCTAAAAGTCCTCTTTACCGTGTCTCGTCGTAGGCGAGAGAAGATTTAGGGTAAAAAATTGAATATTGACAATTGAACATTGTACATTGATAATTGATTTTTATTTCGATTCTTTCAATCTGTAATCCAATGCAGGTGCTCTGTTACCAAGTAGAGGTACATATTCAAAATCGGCTCCTCTTCTTTGGTTAAATTCTTTAACAGCTTCATCAACTAATTTTGGGTTTGTATATAAATCAACAGCTGAAAGGAAGAACACTTTTGCAGTATTTATCAAACCTTTAGTACCGATTGTAGTACCACCAGCAGCTACATTTTGCCAACTATGACCAGGGCTTCCTGGAACAAAAGCGGCTGTATTGAAACTTACTGTAGGCACTACCCAGCTAACATCACCAACATCACTTGAACGTATCCACCCGAGCAACTACAGTTTGTAAAATGGTTTGAAGTTATTTAGCTT
>CAZHHH010000027.1:9295-24767 GCA_964532085.1 uncultured Marinilabiliaceae bacterium | reverse complement strand
TTGAGTAGTAATCTTATTCAGAATATATTCCAAGACTCTAAGGGATTTATGTGGATTGGAACTGATGATGGATTGAACAGATATGATGGGTATAGTTTTAAAGTCTACAGATATAGTCCAGAAAATGATAAAGGTATTCAGGGTAATGATATTAGTTTTATAGACGAAGATAAAGATGGAAATATCTGGTTAGGAATAAATGAATTTGGGCTGAGTTGTATGAGAAGTGGAGGTGAAGAGTTTTCCTCACACTTTGAGAAATCAAGCTTTTGTTCTTCTTCTCCTATGAATAGAATAAATTCGATATATATCAATGACGAGAATGAAAAGTGGTTTGGCTTTAATAATTTTATTTATCATAAAAAGGATGAAGATGGTAGTGAAAAACCAGAGTGTTTTGAATTACCTTTTGAAAATGAAGCATCGCAACTTAAGTCGATATATCCGCGCAACAATGAGCTAATACTGGGAACTTCTGAGGGGGCTTTTCTGTTTGATGAAAATAATTTTGAGAAAATTGATATAAAGAATACTGATATCTCGGACTTTGTAGTTTTTGAAGTTATCAAAGTTTTAGAAGATAGATATATGTTAACTACTGATAAAGGTGCTTTTTTTCTAAATGAGAAAAATGATTTATTTCAAATTTGTGAAGAGGACTTTACAAATATAAAAGTAGCTATCAGGTCTGCGAGTGAAATGTGGTTCGCAAAAGATAATAATATCTATATTCTTAATATGAAAAATGGTGATAAAGAAAAGATGCTCTCTTTATCAAAAAACATTGTAGTTACAGCTTTGTATCAGGATAGGTCTGGCGTTTTATGGGTAGGGACAAATTTTGATGGACTTTTTAAATTTACCAATAGTGATATAAATAGAAAAGTAAATAATATTTTAAAGAAAAAAGAAGCTAATTATGAAGCCTATCATAATGTTGTAACCACTTTTGCAGAAAATGAGTCTACTGTGTGGATTGGAACAGATGATAATCAAATAGGCGTTGTAAAGTACAAATACAATAATAAATACTCAAAACAAACATTAGTTGATAATCTACAAGGTAAGTTGAAATCTATATTCAGAGGACCAAATGATGAGATTTTAGTTAGTACAACTTCAGGTGTTTATGTTGCTGATAAAAAAGAAAGAAAACTCAATAAATATCATAGTTCTTGGAGTTCTTCAGTCATAGATAGTCTAGAGAATTTAATTGTTCACGATTTTGCTAAAGATTATTTTAATATTGATTGGTTGATAACTTCTAAAGGGGTTTATAGCGTAGAGTCAGATTCAATCTTAAAACTATACGATACTGAAAAAGAGATAGGAGAAGATTTTGAGTCTATGTCTTTATTTTTAGACCGAGATAGTAAATTATTTGTTGTAACTAGCTCTACTCTTTATAGATATGATTATGATAGATTAGAATTTACTGATGTTGTACAGAAAAAATATCTATATGGACAAATATCTTCAGTTGCCACAGATTATAATAATGATTTTTGGATAGGAACAAACATTGGTTTGTATAAATTATTTAATTTAGAAAAAGATTCAATCAGTCTGTCTCATATAGAATCATTGGGATATCAAAAAATAAATTCAGTTTTAATTGATGAGTATGATAGAGTGTGGTGTTCGTTAAGTAATACTATCGCACTGGTTATGTACGATGGTGGTATTCGTATGTTTGATAGACAAGATGGCGTGAGCACTCGAGTCTTTAATAAAGATTCTAGAACATATACTAAAAGTGGAGCTTTAATGTTTGGCGCCGTTGATGGTCTTTATGTCATTGAGCCTGATTCAATAAAGTATAATTTACATCAGCCACCAATTCAGATATTAGACGCAACTATTTTCTACAAATCAAATAAGCGGATAGAACTTCCCATAAATTACAATAATTTATCATTTAAGATAAAGAAAAAGGCGGGTATGGTTCTTCAAATAGATTTTGCAGCGTTGGATTATCATCAGCCTGAAAAAAACAATTTTCAATTCTTCCTACAAGGATATGATAGTGGCTGGCAATCACCTACTACATCAAATAGCGCAGTGTTTACAAACTTATCTGCAGGTAAATATAATTTAAAAGTAAGGGCGTCAAATAACGATTTTATATGGTCAGACAGTATTATTGAAATTCCAATTATAATTTATTCACCTCTATGGTTGAGTAAAATAGCCTATATTTTCTATGCTTTTATTTTAGCTGTGATTATTCAACTATTTGTTAATTATCAGATAAGGCATTATAGGCAAGATAATCAGATATTAAAAGAGAAAAACTTTGATAGATTAAAACTGCAAGAAAAGCAAGAACAGCTAACTGAAATTCATAGAAATGTAACAGATAGTATTAATTATGCTTTAAGAATTCAAAGAGCAATAATGCCCTCAATCGAGAGAGTGAAAGAGATTTTACCCTCATCTCTTATCTATTTTAGGCCGAAAGATGTTGTTAGCGGTGATTTTTATTGGATGCATAAAACAAAAAGGTTTACCTATATTGCAATTGTAGATTGTACAGGGCACGGTGTACCAGGTGGATTTATGTCAATTATTGGTGTTGATTTACTAAAGTATGCTATAATCAGAAATAAAGAAACCGACCCAGGGAAAATCCTAGATGTGTTGAGTGCAGAATTGAATACATCTTTGGGAAATAATGTAAAAGATAGCAATAACTTTATTAGCGACTCAATGGACTTATCTTTATGTATTATTAATCATAAGGATAACACCCTGTCGTTTGCAGGAGCAATGCACAACTTATATATGATTCGAAATGATGAATTGAAGATTTTTAAAGGTGATAGAAGAGTAATTGGAAGTATTGATGAAAGTTCTGAATTTAATTACACTTCGGTTGAGATACCTCTAAAATTAGATGATCGTTTCTATATGTTTACAGATGGATATATCGACCAATTTGGCGGTCCTGAATCTAAAAAATATATGTCACGAAGGTTTAGACATCTATTGCTAAATATTTATCAGTTAGACTTTGAATCACAGAAAAAAGTAATACATAAAAACTTTGAAGATTGGCGAGGCAAAGAAGAGCAAGTTGATGATGTATTAGTTCTTGGTTTTAAAATATCATAGCTATTATGCTGTTTTAACTGTACTTAAATTTTTCTTTATTTTTGCTAATAATAAGTTTGGATCAAATGGTTTACTAATATAATCATCCATTCCTGCAGCGTAACATCTTTCCTGATCTTCTGGAAATGCATTGGCTGTTACAGCAATAATCGGTATATGCGTATTGGTTGAACGCTCAAGTTCTCTAATTTTTTGAGTAGCTTTTAAACCATCTAAAATAGGCATTTGAACATCCATTAGAATCAAATCAAACTTAGCTAATGCTATTTTATCTAAAGCCTCTTTGCCATTATTAGCGATATCAATTTTTTTAACGTGTTTTTTAATATAAAGCTTTAAAATGTGTTGATTGCTAATATTATCTTCTACAATTAGAATGTTTGCATCTTCAATATTTATAGAGTCTGAACTGTTTTGCTTTTGTGATAAAAGAGGTGTAGGAGTTGTAGGCGTTAATTCATATTTAGCCGTTGTAAAAGGAAAATCAAACTCAAATGTTGTATGCGATTTAGAAGTTATAATATTTAAAGGATAGCCCTCTACTTCAATCATTTTTTGAGTTAATTCTAAATTTAGTTCTTTTACAACTTTGCCAGTATTTAGCTTAATAAGGTCATCTCTATTGAAAAAGTTGTCAGAATATTGATTAGATAACTTAGTATATAGAGAGTTTGTTACTAAAATAAATTTCAATACCACCTTGTTAGGCATTGTATTAATTCTGCTAACTTTTAATTCAAAATTACAAACATCTCCATTGTTTTTAGTATAAGTGCTGTTTGCTATATTTAGTAAAATCTGTTTTATTTTAGTACTATTACCTGTAATTTGATATGGTATGTCTGGAGATAAAGAGATATTATATTTAATTTTTTTGTTTTCAGAACGAAGAAGTAAGAATACGCTATTTAAAGTGTTATATAGATTGAATGTTGTGGTAGATGTATTTTGAATTACTTCTGTTTTAGTTGCCATAACTAAATCATTTACAACCTCAGTCAAATTTTTTGATGATTTTTCTAATAAATCAGTCAGTTCTTTTTGCTCTGTGAATAAAGACATCGTTGTTATGTTATCAACAGCTCCAACGATATTGCTTAATGGAGTTCTAATTTGGTGCGAAAGATTATTTAGCATATTCTCCAGTGCATTATTTTGATTTTTTGAGTGAATAAGTTCTCTATCTTTCTTTAATAAAATTTCTGAACGCATAAACTGAAATGCGTATGATGTGAAATATCCAACTGTCAAAAAGGTTGAGAAGAACATAATTTCAATAAATGAATACTTTTTAAAAGGGAGAGAAGTAAAGTTCATTATTGCAAGAGATATTAATGTTAACAAAACAAGAACTGCGGTCCATAATGACCCCGCTCTTCGGCCTCGTAATGCTTTAGCAAAGAAAGGAAAAAATACGCTCCATATAATACCATACCCAAAATTACCACCCGTAGTTGCTAAAGTGGTTAATAAAATTGCATTTATAGAAAGGGATAGACGTTGGTGAAATGTAGATGTGCCAGTTCTTACGTATCTATATCCTAAAATTGAAAAAATACTTAAAGTTAAAAAAGGAACAGCTATTTCTATGTTGTCCAATAGTAATGAGATAAGAGCTTCTGAAATGATGATGAAAATCAGAAAAATGGAGCTGAAATTTATCAGCATCGATTTTATTCTAGTGTCCATATCAACTTTCTCATCTTGGGTAATGATAAAAAGATTGATAAACCTATTGAAAAGCTTTATAAACATTATTTTTATTTTAAAAAATGATAATATATTTAAAAATAGCAATTTGCATTGAATTTATAGTATTATAACATCAAAAAGTGTGATTTTTTCTATTAATGAATTTAAAAAATGAAACAATCTTTAATAAATAAGGTATTATAAGGATGTGATTAATATTTATTAAATTTGAAATTAGAAAAAATAAATAATGAAAAAAAGCTTACTTTTATCAATATTGATGTTATTTGCAGTGAATATATTTGCTCAAGAACATATTCCTGAAATTGAGGATTATCATAATTTCTTAAAATCCAAAACTATGATAGTTATGGATAGTGAGGTGTTAAGCGAGTTTAATGCTGTAATTGAAGAAGTGGTTAAAAAATCGTGGACAATTACACCTTATGAAATTATAACATCAAAAGAGTTTGAAAAATTAAAGCACGACCCAGAATTGTCTTTTTTATTAACTTCTACCGTTACTTTTAGAAAAGATAAAACTAAAGCTAGATATAGATTTTTAAGTCTTGTGATGGGTGAAAAAAATACAGAACTTAAAAAAATGCCAGATTTATGTTCACTTCCATTGTCATATTTACAAGTGGAGGGAGAGAGTTACTACTATAAACTTGAAGCTTTTATCTTGTTTATTCAAAATCACGTTAACAATGTGCTAGAGAATGAGAAGTATATTGGTGATATGGGACTGAAGAGATACAATAAAATTAAAGGTGCATTGTCAAACAAGGTTTTGTATTTGACAAAAGAGGATTTAGCTAGAGATATAAGATCAGAGAAAGCAATTGCAGCTGTATATCCTTATGAATTTAAAATTGTTTCAAAAGAGGAGATTGCAGATGCGATAAGTAGACGAGATGAAAAGGTTGTTTTCTTACACAAAGTTGGTCCTGAGGGAACAAGAGTTAGGGCAAGAGTTTATAAACTATTGGTAGGAGCGGCAGATTCAGAACTTTATTATTTTAACTATAAAATGATTAAACACGCGTCGGATGATGCATTTCAACTTAGAGATTTAAAGAAACTTAAATAAGCTTATAACGAAGCCAACAATAAAAGGTGTCATTTTACTGATTAAGTTAATGATACCTTTTTTTGTTTACCAACCTTTTTCATATTTTTGTGGAAATCAAAAAAGTAGAATAATATGTCAGATGATAAAAAAATAATTTTTAGTATGGTTGGGGTGAGTAAAATTTATCCACCTCAAAAGAAAGTTTTAAGTGATATTTATCTATCATTTTTTTATGGTGCAAAGATTGGTATCATTGGATTAAATGGTTCTGGTAAATCAACTCTTTTAAAAATAATAGCTGGTGTAGAAAAGGATTATCAAGGAGAAGTGGTTTTTTCGCCGGGCTATTCTGTTGGGTATTTAGAGCAAGAGCCACAACTTGATGAGAATAAGACTGTTTTAGAGATTGTTCAAGAGGGTGTACAGGAAGTTGTAGATGTGTTAAAAGAGTATGAAGAGGTAAATAATCAGTTTGCAGAGCCAGAGGTATTAGAAAATCCTGATAAAATGGAGGCTTTAATGGATAAGCAAGCTAAACTTCAAGCTAAAATTGATCAATATGATGCTTGGAATTTAGATAGTAAATTGGAGCGTGCAATGGATGCTTTGCGTTGTCCACCAGAGAATCAGCCAATAAAAGAGCTGTCGGGAGGTGAGAGGAGACGTGTAGCACTTTGTAGATTACTACTTCAAGAGCCAGATATTTTACTACTTGATGAGCCTACTAACCATTTAGATGCAGAGTCGGTACAGTGGTTAGAGATGCATTTGCAACAATATAAAGGAACGGTCATCGCAATTACTCACGACCGTTACTTCTTAGATAATGTAGCTGGATGGATTTTAGAGTTAGATAGAGGTGAGGGTATACCTTGGAAAGGAAATTATTCATCTTGGTTAGAACAGAAGTCGAAAAGACTTGAACAAGAAGAAAAACAAGCATCAAAGCGTAGGTTAACACTTGAGAGAGAGCTTGAGTGGGTGCGTATGGCTCCAAAAGCACGTCAGGCTAAATCTAAAGCTCGTCTTTCGGCTTATGAGGATTTATTAAAGCAAGATGTGAAACAGCGTGAAGAAAAGCTTGAAATATTTATTCCAAATGGCCCTCGTTTAGGAGATAAAGTTATTGAAGCATCAGGCGTCTCTAAAGCTTATGGAGAAAAGTTACTATTTGAAAATTTAGAGTTTTCACTTCCACCTAACGGAATAGTTGGAGTAATTGGACCAAATGGTGCAGGTAAAACTACTCTTTTTAGAATGATAATGGAGCAAGAGACTGTAGATAAGGGAACTTTTGAAGTAGGTTCAACAGTTAAGATTGGTTATGTTGATCAAACTCATAAAGATATTGACCCTGAAAAAACAGTATATCAAGTTTTGTCTGGCGGTGAAGAGACTATAAAGCTTGGAGGGCGTGAGCTAAATAGTCGAGCGTTTTTGTCTCGATTTAATTTTTCTGGTTCAGATCAGGAGAAAAAATGTTCTACACTTTCGGGAGGAGAAAGAAATAGATTACACCTTGCAATGACTCTTAAAGAGGAGGCAAATGTACTACTTCTTGATGAGCCAACGAATGATATTGACATTAACACTCTTAGAGCGCTTGAGGAGGGACTTGAGGCGTTTGCAGGTTGTGCTGTGGTAATTTCTCACGACCGTTGGTTCTTAGATAGAATTGCAACTCATATTCTTGCTTTTGAGGGTGATTCAACTGCTTATTTCTTTGAGGGTGGTTATTCTGATTATGAAGAGAATAGAAGAAAGAGATTGGGTAATGTTGAGCCAAAACGAATTAGATATAGAAGTTTGACATAATTCTAAATTATCCTTTAAAAGGAAATGAAGTTCAATATAAAACAAATTAGAATTGTGCAAAAAAATAAAAATACAACGTGTAACCTCTAAACTAGCTTTCTTTCGACCCCCAACCCCCTCTCGCCTACGACGAGACACAGTAAAGGGGGCTACTGGCAAGCTAAGCAAGATTTTATATACACAAAAATCTTCACGGTAAAAAAATATTTCTCAAATTTTGAGAGTTTATTTTTAAAATAGAGATTATCTATATGCAATAAGCCCCTTTAGGGGTTTGGGGTAGAGCTTAGAACAAAAAAAGGGGCTAAAAATTTCAGTCCCTTTTTTGTCTTCAGCACATCTTTGAGGCACTAAAACTAAAAGGATTAAAATCAGCTACATACCAAGAAAATTATCTGTTTCTAGGTGTTTCAATGAGAATCTTAAAAAACAGTATAAATATCTATTTATTTTTCAGTATGTTTCAAAATATTACTATTGGTACAACCCGCTACGGGGTTGGTGTTAAGAGATTGTTAGCCCCATAATGAATTATGGGGTTAATAACATATAACACCATTCGGTGTTGATGTACATAGCGAGTTCTATATATAGTTCAATTTTTCGTATTGGAATTTATCCCCGAATGGGGTAAAATATGGATAACTTTGTAATTTATTACGGGGTAGACAATCCAATACAAACCAACCCCCTCGCCAAAGGCGAGACACAGCAAAGTGGGTTGAATGTGATAAATCTTATATATCAAGATGTTCATCTGTTTCTAGGTGTTCCAATGCGAAACACGGAACTCAAAAAAAAGGGGCTAAAAAATTTCAGCCCCCTTTTTATTATTTATGAATTTTATAATCAGTCTACATTGTCATATAGGAAACTATTTCTGCTATCTAGGTCTATTTCATCATCTCTTTTACGTGTGATTGTAAAGCGTGAAATTCCACCCTCTTCTTCAGGGCTTTCTCCCTCCTCAGACTCTATTTTTCTTCCTCTTCTTTTATAGGCAGGTTCATTTTCCATTTTCCTAATTACCTGTTCATCTTGTAACTCCTCCACATCGATTTCATTCTGCTCAGATGTCTCGTATTTCTCATTATAATTAGTTGAATCAATTTCGATAGTAGGTTCAACTTGTCTTGGTGTGGAATCATAAAGTCTTTTTATATCCTCATCTGTAATACCAGAATCGGTAGTTTCATCTTGCCTCTCTTTTAGTGTGAAGTTAATATGATCTTTCTCTGATTGAACTTCTGGTTCAAACTCCTCTTCTTCGGTAATGTTTCCTTCTGCATCGATTTCATATCTATGCTTGATTTTCTTTTCAGGCTTCTCTTCTTTTTGTTGCCCGACTCCTAAATTACCAGACGCGAAACCTGTTGCAATTATAGTTACAGAAACTTCGTCATCCTCAAGGTGAGGTTGCATACCTGTTCCCCATATAATCGTTGAAGAGTTACCTATAATATGTTCTATATGGCCAGTGATTGTACTAATTTCGTCCATAGTAATGTCAGCCTCACCATAGGTAATATTAAGTAGTATGTTTTTCGAACCTCTTATATTATTGCTGTTTAAAAGTGGCGATTCTAAGGCTAATTCAATTGCATCTATCGCTCTATATTCACCTTTTCCAACTCCAGAACCCATAACTGCTACACCACTATTTCTCATAACAGTTTCAACATCAGCAAAGTCAACATTTATATATCCATCTACAGTTATAATTTCTGCAATACCTTTTGCTGCAGTTTTTAACACATCGTCAGCTTTAGCAAAAGCTTCTTTCATTTTAAGATTTCCATACATTTCACGCAGCCTCTCATTATTAATAATAAGTAGAGAATCTACGTGCTTTTCAATTTCTCTTATTCCTTCTAATGCTTGCTTAATTCTTAAAGGTCCTTCAAACTTAAAAGGTATTGTAACTATGCCTACGGTTAAAATTCCTAACTCTCTAGCTGCCTCAGCAATAACAGGAGCTGCACCAGTTCCAGTTCCACCACCCATTCCTGCTGTTATGAATACCATTTTAGTATTATCTTCTAAAATAGTGGTGATTTCGGGCAAACTTTCGATGGCAGACTCACGTCCCACAGCCGGTTTATTTCCAGCTCCACGACCTTGCGATATACTTGCTCCAAGATGTATTTTTTTACTAACAGGACTGTTGTTCAGTGCTTGTGCATCAGTGTTGCAGATGACAAACTCAACATCAGTAATGCCTTGCTTATACATATAGTTAACTGCATTACCTCCACCTCCTCCAACTCCAATAATTTTTATAATTGAAGAGGTATTTCCCTCAATGTCAAAATTTATAATATCGTCCTGCATAATTGTGTAGTTTTGAAGTTACCTAATCTTATTATAAATAATCTTAAATTTCTCACATCTCTGTGTCTGTGCTGTCAAACAATGAAGTTAAAGACCAATTCAGAATTTTATCTGCGATTTTTTTCTTTTGACTCTTCTCTTTTTTAGGAGCTTCTTTTTTTACTGGCTCCTTAGCTTCAACTTCGAATAGTTTTTGCTCTTTAGCTTCTACTTGTGTATATAAACCTTTAGAACGCAGCAAGCCTAAAGATACAGAAGTTGGTTTTTTACCCACATAGTCGCTAACATCAAACATTGGTGCATAATCTCCTTTTTTCACATCCAGTCCTGTTTTAAGATTAATAAGAGATTCGATTTCAAATAAATTAGATCCACCACCTAAAACAACAATTCCTGCTCCAATGTCATCATAAGTCTGGCTTATCTCAATATGTTTTGATACAATATCAATAATTTCACCCATTCTTGCTTCTATAACAGCTGCTAAGTCTTTGCGTGATACCTCTTTTGGTGTCCACCCTTTTACTCTAGGTACTGAAATAAAGAACTCCTCTTCATCAATTACTTTTTGTTCTAAGGCTACGCCAAATCGTCTTTTCAGAGCCTCCGCTTGTTTTGGTAATACAGCAAATGCTTCTTTCACGTCTGAGGTAATATTTGAACCACCAAAAGGAATCGTTGCTACATATCTCAATGTTCCGTGAGTAAAGATTGCAACATCTGTTGTTGCTGCACCAATATCTACAACCACAACACCAGCCTCCATCTCTTCTTCGCTAAGTGTTCCATAGGCTGTAGCAACTGGGCTCGCAACTATTTCTGCCACATTGAAGCCTGCCATACTAACACTGCGTCTAACATTGGTTATAATCTCTTGTTCAGCAATTATAATATTATATTCACCCTCCAATCTATTGCAATCCATACCAATTGGATTGCCTTCAACTAGCTCTTTATCTACATAGAAGTTTTGAGGTATTACGTGTAAAATCTGTTCACCTAAATTTACAGCATATCGATAGTTATCACCTAAAAGTTGCTCTATATCAACTTTACTAATTGGTGTATTCTCTTGAATAATTCGATAACATAGATTAGATACATTTTTCAACTTGTATGAAGAAATTGTCACATAAAGTTCTGAAATTTGAATTGACAATTTGTCTGATAACTCTTTAATGACGGTCTTTATGGTAGAACTAACTTCTATGGGATTAATAATAATTCCATTTTTTAAAGAATTACACTCTTCTTTTGATACACCAATTACTTCATATCTGCTGTTGTTATGGTAGATACGTGTTGCAACTGCCGTTATCCTTGTAGTGCCGATGTCTAAAGTTACAAACAATTTAAAATTGTTATCCATAGCCTCTATATTTATAGTATTATCTTGTTTCTCACTCATTCCTTATAAAAATATATTAAATATCTCTGTTTTTAGAACAAATAACTTGATTTTCGTACTTTAAATTTATCAACTTATATTTATTCCACTCGTGGGGTAAAAGACCATTTTTATAAAGGGCTCTTAATTTACTAAGTTTTCTATCAACATCAATAGGTTTCCCCAATAAAATCCAATGGTCGCCAACACGCGGAATTAAAATGTACTCATTGTTTTTTCTAATATATATCTGTTCAATTTGAGATTTCCAAAAATCATCATCATTTATTAATCGACCAACATTTAATAAGTCGTCATAATTTGATGGAATAGTGCCATTTACCACCAAAGTGTTGGATGCAAAATTTTTTGAAACAGGAATTCTGTATCCATCTCTTTCTAAATAAAAAGTTTCTCTATCTGTAAATACTCTCAAAATAGGTTTATGTTGTTCTACTTGAATGTGCAAAACTCCATTCTTAGTATTAAATACTTCACATTTATTAATAGTGTGATGATTTTCAACAAAACTCTCTATCTCATCAAAATCAAATTTATTGATTTCATAACCTAAAAGTTTAGGATAATTATTCAATAACATTGTCCTTATCTCTTGTTTTGAGATAAATCTCATCTCCATACTATCTTTTACAACAACTTGAATATCTGAACATATAGTTGCTCGTTGGCTAACAGTAACAAAAGATAGTATTATTGGAAAATATCCCAACAAAATAACCCATTTTATGACTCTTTTCCAACTCTTCATCTTTTAGAAATTAAGATTACATTCGTTTATAATTTTCTTCTCTAAATCTGCTACTATTCTATCAATATCACCAGCTCCCATAGTGATTATTACACTGTTTTCAGTTAGCTCTATTTTATCAACTAACTCATATTTATCACAATATTTTATATCTTTTACATTGCTATATCTGCCAATCAATTGACTGTTTACTCCTTCAATAGGCAACTCTCTTGCAGGATAAACATCTATTAAAAAAAGCTCATCTGCATAATTTAATGACTCACCAAACTCTTTTGCAAAATCTTGCGTTCGCGAGTAAAGATGAGGCTGAAAAATTGCCACAACTTTTTTATCAGGATACATAGATTTTACACTTCTCAATGTCGCCTCAATCTCTGCTGGATGATGTGCATAATCATCTATATAGACAATTTTATCAGAGCTAATTCTCTTATCAAAACGTCGTGCAATTCCTTTAAAATCTTTTAAAGCCTCAACAATTTCACTGTTTTCAACTCCGTTGAGCCAAGCTAATGCAGCTGCACCAACTGCATTTTCTAAATTCAATAAACCCGGAACTCCAAGTTGGCAATTCTCAATGACATTTGATGGCGTTTTTATATTAAAATGATATTTTCCATCTATCAACTCAATATTTTCAGCATAAAAATCAGACTTTTCAGTAATGGAATATTTATAAATGGAAATATATTTAATATCATCAAGATTTAGTGATACACCTTCTTTTATAACTAGATTTCCACCTTTTTTTATCTGTCCGACAAAACTACGAAATGCTGATTTTATATTATCCAATGATTTATAAATATCTAAATGGTCTGCATCAACTGCTGAAATTAATGCGGAAGTAGGGTAAAGTTGTAAAAAGGATTTATCATACTCATCAGCTTCTAGCACAACAAATGGCGACTGTTCATTCCATATAAAATTGGAGTTATAATTTTTAGAAATACCTCCTAAGAAAGCTGTTCCACCAACTTTGCTGGATGCAAACAGGTATGCAGTCATAGTAGATATTGTAGTTTTGCCGTGTGTTCCAGAAATTGCTATCGCTTTAGAGTTTTCTGTTATCATTCCTAAAACTTCAGACCTCTTTTTAACTAAAAAACCGTTCTCTTTAAAAAAACAGAGTTGAGGGTGATTATTTGGAACTGCTGGCGTAAAAATTACTAAAGTGCCATCTTTATTTAGAAAATTTTCAGTGATATCCTCTTCTTTATCAGAGAATGTAATCTTAGCTCCTTCATTTTGCAAAGTTTCGGTTAAAGCCGAAGATATTAAATCATAACCTTCAACTTTTAGTCCGTGGAGCATAAAATAACGTGCCAAAGCACTCATTCCAATGCCACCAATGCCTATGAGCCAAACTCTTTTTATATTTCGGATATCACTTTTCATCTATGCTTTATTTATTAGCTTAATAATCTCTTTAGCTATATCGGAATCTGCATTTGGTCTTGCAAATGCTTTTATATTTTGTTGTAAATTTTTACTTCTCTCTTTGTCTTCGCTTAATTTTATCGCTTCACTCATCAATTTTTCTGATGTTTCACTGTCTTTTACTAGCAAAGCTGCATTTTCATTAACCAATGCCATTGCATTTTTTGTTTGATGATCTTCAGAAACATTTGGTGATGGCACAAGAATCACTGACTTTTGAAGCATTGCCAATTCACTAATTGTACCTGCTCCAGCTCGTGAAACAACCACATCTGCTATTGCATACGCCAAATCCATTCTTTTTATAAAGTCTGTAATCAATAAATTAGGAATATTTTTTCCTTCAAATTGTTCTTGAATCTCTTTATAATAGTAACCTCCAGTTTGCCAAATAACCTGTATCTCTTTATCTTCAATGAGTTTTAAACCATCAACAACTCCATTATTAATATTTCGAGCACCCAAACTTCCACCTACAACAAGAATAGTTTTATATTTCGGATTTAGATTAAAGAAACTATATCCCTTTTCTTTATTAATATTCTCTGCAAGCTGTTTTCTAATTGGGTTGCCTGTAAAAATAATTTTTTCTTTTTCAAAAAATCTATCCATATTTGGATATGCCACACATATTAAGTTGGCTTTTTTTGCCAAAATTTTATTGGTAACACCAGGGTAGCTATTTTGCTCTTGAATAACAATAGGGATATTTTTAGAAGCTGCAGCTCGTAAAACAGGTCCACTTGCATAACCACCAACGCCAACAGCGATATCTGGCTTAAACTTTTTAATAATTTTTCGAGCCTTAATCATACTCGAAGCTAATTTGAAAAAGAAAGTGATATTTTTATAAGTAATTCTTCTTTGAAAACCAGCCACTGGCAAACCTACAATTTCATATCCTGCTGCTGGCACACGCTCCATCTCCATTTTGCCTGAAGCTCCAACAAAAAGAATATTGCAGTTTGGCATTTCCTTTTTCAAAGCATCAGCAATGGAAATTGCAGGGAAAATATGTCCCCCCGTTCCGCCACCACTTATAATTATATTCATTTTCATATTTCTCTATTTATTCAATTTCTGTTTCTCCTTTTTCCAACGCTTTTTGGTCTTTATTTATTCTGCTTGCACTAAGTATAAAACCAAAAGCAATTGATGATGAAAGTATTGATGACGTTCCTAAACTTACCAATGGCAAAGGCTGCCCTGTAACAGGAAATAGCCCAACTGCAACCCCCATATTTAACAGTGCTTGACTTACCAACATTACACCTAATCCCAAACTCATAAAAGCGGGGAAAGTCCGTTTGCTATTAAACATTATCACACCTACTCTTCCTAAAATGCTCATATAACAAAAAATTATAATCAATGCACCAAATAATCCATACTCTTCGGCAATAATTGCAAAAATAAAATCGCTATATGGATGAGGTAAAAAATTACGCTGAACACTATTTCCAGGACCTTTGCCCAACAAGCCTCCTGTTGCTATGGCTATTTTACTTTGTTCTGATTGATATTTTAAATTAGGATTAGCCTCCTCTGGATTGACAAATTGCTCAATTCTTGATGACCAAGTTTTTGCACGTGGAATAAAATCCAAATGGCTTGATAAGAGTATCACTAATCCCACAAAACTGATTGCAACAGCTGCCGTGACCAACAGATATTTCATTGATATTCTACCCACAAACATCATTGCAAAACTAACGGCAACAATGAGTAGAGCTGTAGAAAGGTTTTCGGTTACTATAAGTGAAAAGACTATTGCCACGTGAATAATTATGTTCCAAAATGGTTTTGTTATTGGTCCATCTTCTTTTTGATAACGAGCCAAAACATT
>CAZHHH010000027.1:0-9195 GCA_964532085.1 uncultured Marinilabiliaceae bacterium | reverse complement strand
TATGATGTATTTCCACCTCTAACACGTTCTGCTAAAAAGCCCGTAGAGCTGTAAACAGACAGTATTGAGGCGAATGCTAATATAAATATTATCGCCCAAAGTGCCCTATCTCCTTTTATATGTTTTTTTACAAATGACATATTACTTAATTTCTAAAACTTGTTTTTTAAATTGCTCTCCTCTATCCTCATAGCTTTTAAAAAGATCAAAACTTGCGCAAGCGGGGGACAGTAAAACTACATCGCCCTCCTCTGCAAACTCTTTTGCATATTTAACAGCCTCTTCCATTGACTTTGCCTCTTTCCATAATGAAATTTTATTTTCAAAATGAGAAATCAACTTTTTATTATCAATTCCAAGAAAAACGGCAGCTTTTATATTCTTCTCTATTAATGAATCAAGCTGAGTATAATCATTGCCTTTATCCGTACCGCCAACAATCCAAACAATTGGTTTTGATACTCCTTCCAATGCAAAAAATGTTGCATCCACATTTGTGGCTTTTGAATCATTTATAAATTCTACTCCATTATAATTTCCAACAAATTCTAAGCGATGTTCAACTCCTTTAAAAGTGGATAAACTCTCTTTAATATATTCTGGTTTTATATCAACTATTAATCCTACAACTGCAACAACCATCGCATTTTTAAGATTATGTTTCCCTTTTAAAGAGATGTTATTAATATCAATTGAAAATTTATTTTCTTTCCAATTAACTACCAATAAATTATCTTTTATCTGAATATCAGAGTTTTTATTCAATGAAAAAGTAATCTCTTTTGCAGCTATATTTTTGTTAGAAACAGCCTTTTTTATATATAAATCATCGTTTGGATAGATAAAATAACTCTCCTCATCTTGATTATTACAAATTCTAAATTTTGAATCTATATAATTTTCAATTTTATTATCATATCTGTCCAAATGATCGGGTGATATATTTGTTAGAACTGCAATGTCACATTTGAAGTCAAACATTGTGTCTAACTGAAAACTGCTGAGTTCAATTACAAAAACATCAGGGTTCTTATCAACTAAAATTCTACACGGACTTTTGCCAACATTACCAGCCAATGCAAAATTCATATTTGCAAGAGTAAAAAGATGATTAATCCACTCCACAACGGTTGTTTTGCCATTACTGCCTGTAACGCCTATCATCAGCGCATTAGAATAACGACCAGCAAATTCAATTTCTCCAATAATCGGAATGTTTTTCTCTTTTATTTTTAAAATAATTTCGGCGTTGTCAGGTATTCCCGGACTTTTAATCACCTCATTTACAGATAGTATTATATCAATAGAGTGCGTTCCCTCTTCAAATTTTATATTGTTGTTTAATAGCTCAGTTTTATAGCCACTTGCGATGCTGTTTTTGTCAGAAACAAACACATCAAAGCCTTTGGATTTGGCTAACAATGCTGCGCCAACTCCACTTTCTCCAGCTCCAAGTATGACTATTTTCTTTGCCATTTATTATCTGATTTTTAAAGTAACAATGGTTAAAACCGCTAAAATAATTCCAACAATCCAAAAGCGTGTAACTATCTTAGATTCAGCATATCCTTTCAACTGATAATGATGATGGAGAGGTGCCATTTTGAAAATCCTTCTCCCTTCGCCATATCTTTTTCTTGTATATTTAAAATAAGATACTTGCATCATAACTGATAAATTTTCCACCAAGAAAATTCCACATAAAATTGGTATTAATAATTCTATTCTGATTAAAATTGCAAGTACTGCAATTATTCCACCTAAAGTCAAGCTTCCTGTATCGCCCATAAACACTTGCGCAGGAAATGAGTTGTACCATAAAAAACCTATTGTTGCACCAATAAAAGCACTAATAAAAACTACCAACTCCTGAGAATGTGGGATATACATAATGTTCAAATAATCAGCATATATTACGTGACCCGAGAGATATGCAAAAATGCCCAAAGTGACTCCAATTATAGAGGAGACCCCCGTTGCGAGTCCATCAAGTCCGTCGGTCATATTTGCACCATTGGAGACGGCAGTAATTATAAATACAACCACCAAAACAAATATTATCCAGCCCCAACTTTTGGCTTTATCGCCTAAAAAACTAACAAGAGATGTGTAATCAAATCTGTTGTTTTTGAAAAATGGAATATTTGTAACTGGTGCGTGGATTGTTTCTGATACAATTTTATTTTGTTCAACTTCAGTCTCATTAACGATTTCAATTACTGTTTCAGTTTTATAAACTCTTGCAACAACATCGTCATTAAAATAGAGAGTTAAGCCAATAATTAATCCTAAACCAACTTGCCCTAGAATTTTAAATTTTCCTGCTAAACCCTCTTTGTTCTTTTTGAAAACTTTAATGTAATCATCAATAAATCCGATGATTCCAAGCCATAGAGTTGTAACAATCATCAATATTATATAGATGTTATTTAGCTTTCCAAAAAGTAAAACAGGTATGAGAGTAGATACAATTATTATGATACCACCCATTGTTGGAGTACCTTTTTTTTGATATTGTCCTTCTAAGCCAAGGTCTCTTACAACTTCACCAATCTGTTGCTTTTGTAAAATATTAATTACTTTTTTACCAAAAATAGTTCCTATCAAAAGAGAGGTTATAATAGCCAACCCTGACCTGAATGATATATATTGAAAAACTCCTATTCCAGGGAAATCAATAGATTGCAGATAGTCGTATAAATAAAATAGCATACCTTATTTTTTTATTTGTTGAAAAAATTCTTTTATAATCTCTCTATCATCAAAATGTTTTCTAACTCCTTTTGTCTCCTGATAAGTTTCGTGACCTTTACCAGCAACCAACACAACATCGCCCGGCTGTGCGAGTGAGCAAGCTGTTCTTATGGCTTCACATCTATTCACAATGGAGAGTACTTTCCCCAAATCATTGGGTTTTACGCCATCCATCATCTGTTTAATTATATCTTCTGGCTCCTCAAATCGTGGATTATCAGATGTTAATATTACTCTAGTACTATTATTAACAGCCTCTGTAGCCATTATCGGACGTTTTAGTGGGTCACGATTTCCACCTGCTCCAACAACTGTTATTATTTGGTTTGAATCTGAACTGATTTGATTTATTGTCTCTAAAACATTACGCAATGCATCAGGTGTATGGGCATAATCAACAACTGCTGTTATTCCATTTTCAGAACGAATAGTTTCAAACCTGCCATCTACCGATTTTAACAAACTGATTTTTTGTAATAATTGCTCTTTATCCCAACCTAAAAGTGAAGCTGCACCATAAACTGCAGCTAAGTTTGAAGCATTAAATTTACCAATAAATGTAGTCCAAACTTCAACTCCATTTATCTCCAACTGCATACCTTCAAATAGGCTTTCAATAATTTTTATATGAAAGTCTGCCATACTTCGAGTTGAATAATATTTTTTATCAGCAACGCTGTTTTGCAACATTACTGTTCCGTTTTTATCATCAGCATTGGAGAGTGCAAAAGAAGTTTTAGGCAAATTATCAAAAAATCTCTTTTTAACTTTCAGATATTCTTCAAATGTTTTATGATAATCAAGGTGGTCGTGAGATAAGTTTGTAAATATTGCGCCATCAAACTTAATTCCTCCAATTCGCTCTTGGTCAATTGAGTGAGAACTGACCTCCATAAAGCAATATTCGCAACCTTCTTCAACCATCTCTGCAAAAAGCTTATTTAATGTAATGACATCTGGAGTGGTTAAATTTGTTTCATATTTTGTTTCATTCACAAAGTTGGCAACAGTTGAGCAAAGTCCTGCTTTATAACCAAAACTCAATGCTAATTTATATAGAAGTGTTGCTATGGTGGTTTTTCCGTTAGTTCCTGTTACACCAACCATTTTTAGTTTTGAAGATGGGTTATCATAGTGGAACCCAGCTAATTCCGCCAAAGCGATAGAAGAATTATCTACTTTTATGAAAGTAACTTTATCATTCTTAATAGTTGGTATTTCCTCAACAACAAAAGCTTTACAACCTTGCTCAATAGCCATTGGTATAAAATTATGACCATCATTATTACTACCTTTTATAGCAATAAAAATAGTCTCTTCATTTGCTTCACGAGAATCAAAGGTAAGTGCTTTTATCATAGGCATTTCAGTGCCTACAATCTCTTTCGTTTTAATTACTTCTATATATTCATCAAGTTTTTTCATCTATTTCTAATCTAATGTTAAAAAAACTGTACTACCTTTTTTATATGTTTGTCCTTCGGCTAATGATTGTTGTGAAACACTCCCCAATCCTGTAATGTGGACATTTAGCCCAATGTTTTCCAACACAGAAATTGCATCCTTTGCGCCCATTCCTCTAACGGAGGGCATTATTCCATCAACAATATTTTTAGGTCTAAAAATTACACCTGTATCTACTGCCAAAGTTGAAATCCATTCGTGAATTTCTCCTTGTCTCATCATAGGAAAGTCAAGGGTTTTCATTATTTGAATCAGCTCATTTTTAGGGCCACCTTTTGAATATGGATAAACTCCTTGTGCAATATTTTCATCAAATATTGGTTGTTCCATAAAACCAAAATTGGCTGCATAAACTCTGTCTGCGATATTTTTAAAAACAGAACCAGCAACAACGTTACCATAATAGACATTGTTTGATGGTGCTGAAACAACTACTATGCACGAATATTTAGGATTATCGGCGGGGAAATATCCAGCGAATGATGCTTGATATTCAACTCCACCACTTTTATATCCTTCTGCACCCTTTGCCACTTGTGCAGTTCCTGTTTTTCCAGCAATTGAATATTTCTCATTTCTGATATTTCTGCCAGTACCTCGCTCCACAACTCCTTCTAGTAAGGTTTTAGCTTGAGTAATGGTCTGTTCAGAAGCGATTGATGGGTTTAATACCTGCGGATAAAAACGCTCTACAAGTTTTCCGTGTTTATAATATCCTTTTACAAACATTGGTTTCATCGCTTTTCCATTATTTGCAACTGCATTGTATAAGGTTAATGCTTGCAAAGGTGTCATCTGAACTTCATAACCGATTGACATCCACGGCAAAGTAGTTCCTGACCAATCATTATCTCCTGGATATTTGATTTTAGGTTTTCCCTCGCCTAGAATTTCAATATCTAACGTGTTGTTAAGCCCCATTGAATAGAGTTTGTCAACAAATCTGCGTGGATTATCCTTATATTTATCAACTATCAATTTTGAAATACCAACATTTGAAGATTTTTCAAACACCTCTTGCACAGAAATTTTACCATATCCACCTTTGTGAGTATCTTTCATTTCTCTATCATAGAATTGGTATACACCGTTTCCTGTCTCTATTGTGTCCGATAGTTTTACTTTTCTATCTTCTAAAAGAGCTAGCATTGTAGCTAATTTGAATGTTGAGCCAGGCTCTGTTGAGGCCCCAACTGCATAGTTGTAATAATCTTCAATATAGATACCTTTTCGTCTTCGGTGTAAATTAACTATAGCTTTAATGGCACCTGTTTTTACCTCCATTAGAATTACCACGCCGTGCTCAGCATTGTGTATTTCTAGTTGTTTTCTGAGAGAATGTTCTGCAACGTCTTGAATGGCAATGTCTATGGTGGTCATAATATCATAGCCATCAATTGGTGGAACAACAACCTCAGAAACCCATCTGCCAGATATTCGTTTTTGAGTGCTAGTTCCGTGAACGCCTTTTAAAATGTCGTTATAAGCGTGTTCTAAACCTACCATTCCACCTTTGCTACTTTCTCCATAAAGTTTGCCAATAGTTCGTGCTGCAAGTGAGCCAAATGGTAGCTGACGGGTGTCATATTTCTCATAAATGAAACCTCCAGAGTTGGGGCCATCTCTAAAGAGAGGAAATTTCTGTACCTCTTTAAATTCTAAGTATGATATTCGACGTGGATTAATTCTGTGATATCGTCTTTTATTTTGTCTGGCAAGCTGTAATTCTCTTTTATATGCATTTGCACTTTTGTCTTTGTAAAATCTGGATAAGCAAATAGAGAGCGAATCGATGTTAGCATTAAATCTTGCATCAGTTAAACCTGCAGCTAAAAGATCCATATATATTCTGTAAACTGGTACAGAAGTGGCTAGCTTCATTCCATTTTCATCAAGTATATCTCCACGATTGGCCTCAACAATATTTTCGCCTTTTTCTACACTTCTTGCTTTGGCCTTCCACTCGTCTGAATTGAAATATTTTAAACCAATTATTTTAGCACCTATAAGGAAAGCAACAGCAATTAGTAGTATAAATACTACTATTGTCCTTGACATTATTGCATTCCTTCTTTTTGACATCTCTCTATTTTTGTTTTTCTACAATTAAAATTCGCGGAGGTGTTTTTAAAACTCCCAATCCGATATTAGCATCTTCAATATGGCGCAAAACCTCAGACTGCCTGCTCATCTGCATAAGCTGTGATGAGGTTGTAATTGCTTCATATTTCAATTCTTTTAGCTCAGCATTTATCTGAACTTGCTCTTTTAAAAGCTTCTCAACGGCGTAATGATTATTGATATAAATCATTGCTAAAAAACCTAAGAATATCAGATAAGTCCACTGTTTTGATATGGCTTCTTTTGTAAAAAGACCTCCATTTAGAAAATCAGTAAATTTTATTCCTCCATCAATAGATTTATTCTCTTTTGTTTCAATATTTTTCATAAACCTATAGTTTTTCTGCAATTCTTAATTTTGCACTTCTTGCACGTGAATTAATCTCAATTTCATTATCAGTTGGTACAATAACCCTCCTGTTTACAGCCTTAAATGGCACATCCACATTTCCATATATATCTTGCGGTGGTTGTGAAACTGATACATCGCCACTTCTTATAAAATTCTTTATCATTCTATCTTCAAGCGAGTGATAAGAGATTACAACCAATCTTCCACCTTCTTTTAACACTGTTGGCGTGTGGCTAAGCATCTCTTTAAGTGCATCTAGTTCGCCATTAACCTCAATTCTTAGAGCTTGAAACACTTGAGATAAAAATCTGTTCTCATCTCGCTTTGGCGCAAATTTAGATGCTAAAGTCTGCAGGTCAGTTGTTTGAACAAATGGTTTTTCCACTCGCTCTTTTACAATTGACGAAGCAAGTCTGCGAAAATGATTTACTTCACCATACATTTTAAATATGTGAGCTAGCTCTTGCTCGCTATATTTATTTAAAATGTCCGAAGCTGTCATCTCTAGCTTTTGATTCATTCTCATATCTAAAAGTCCTTCATATCTAAATGAAAAACCTCTATGAGCTGCGTCAAAATGGTGAGATGAGACACCCAAGTCTGCTAAAATTCCATCAACAGGAATCTGCTCTAAGTATTTTAGAAAGTGATATATAAATCTAAAATTATGTCTGACAAAATAAATACGATTATCATCAATTCGATTTTCCCAAGCATCAGCATCTTGATCAAAAACTATTAATCTCCCTTTGGAATTAAGTTTTTCTAAAATAGCTCTACTATGTCCTCCACCGCCAAAAGTGACATCAACATAAGTTCCCGATGGATTAATATTTAATCCTTCAATAGTCTCTTCTAGCAAAACTGGTATGTGATATGAATTATTCATCAGATTGTGTATTATAAATATCGTCTAAATGACCAAGAAACATTTGGGCTTGATTTGCTAAAGTATCTCCATCTTCATCCATCTGGTCATATAACTCTTTTGACCATAATTCAATATATCTATCTACACCTATCAATATCACTTCACGATTTATTTTCACCTTTTCTGCTAATCTTTTTGGGATTAAAAATCTTCCATTTGCATCAAGCGAAACTTCTACGGTTGATTTAAAAAAATCTCTCAAAAAAGATTTATGCTCACGATTATATGGATTTAACTTCTTCCTTAATTTAAGTAGTTCTTCTTCCCAGTAGCTGTATGGATAAAGAACTAAGCATTCTTCAAAGAGATCTTTGCGCACGACGAAACGTGTTTCATCTGCCATTGCTTTTTTTAAAGCTGCTGATAAAACAATCCTACCTTTTTCGTCAACCTTACATTGAAAATCTCCTATAAATGTGATCATTAACAGTTTATTCAGTTATGGTTGTAAAGATATGATTTTTTTATTCCACAATCAACCACTTTGCTCCACAAATTCCCATAAAAATTATTTATTTTTGAAAAAATCCTTTTAACATAAATGAATATCAATATAAAAAGGTGGTTTATTTTTTTATTAATGTGTGAATTTTTAGAAATAATATTATTCTAACTTCTTGCTTATAGTTTAATGTAAATTTTATAAATAATGGTATTATATGTATCTGTCTTAGACAATATTATTTGTTAATATAAATTTAAAAAACATTAAAAATCTAAGATTGTTATATTTTTTTATAGTTTTGTTTTTTATTATTATTTATAAAATGTCACAAAAAGAGTCAGAAATTAGCAACGAAGCCTTAAGAATTGATGTTGAGAAAATAATTTCCAATAAAAATCCTAAGCTTCTTCGCATTATTCCACGTTTTTTAATCAATTATTTAAAGCGTATAATTCATCAAGATGAGGTGAATGAGTTTTTAGCGAATAATAGCGATAAATTTGGTTTAGATTTTTCACAAGCTATAATTGATAATTTCTCTGTCAATCACGATTATAAAGGCTTAGATAATATTCCAGAAGATGGACGATATATTTTTGCAGCCAATCATCCACTTGGTGGAATGGATGGGATAGTATTTTTGACAGTTGTAGGGCGAAAGTTTCCAAATATAAAATTTCCTGTCAATGATATCTTGACCTATTTAAGACATTTAAATAATATATTTCTACCCATAAATAAACACGGTGGGCATTCTAAAGAAGCTTTTCAGGCTATAGAAGATGCTTATAAGTCCGATAGTCAGATGCTTATGTTTCCTGCGGGAATGGTAAGTAGAAAAATAAAAGGGGAGATAACAGATTTAGATTGGAAGCGTAGCTTTATAAAAAAATCGATTCAACACAAGCGTGATATAGTTCCTGTTTTTATAACAGGTCAGAATACCAACTTTTTTTATAACTTAGCAAAATGGAGAGGTCGTTTGGGTATAAAAGCAAACTTAGAAATGCTTTTTTTATCAGACGAACTTTTTAAACAAAGGGGCAAAACTGTCTCTTTAAAATTTGGTAAACCCATACCTTGGCAAACTTTTACTAAAGAAAAGACGTATGATGAGTGGGCTAATGA
>CAZHHH010000026.1:0-25461 GCA_964532085.1 uncultured Marinilabiliaceae bacterium | reverse complement strand
TAAACTTCCAAATAAGAATGAGAAAGAATTGTGTTAAAGATTGTAAAGAGAGAAACAAAACACTAATTATCAGACGAGTTACAAATAAAAAAATTTGGTGATTATTTTTGTTTCCCGCAGATCACGCGGATGATCGCAGATTTTTTTATGTTTATGTGTTACTTTTTGTGTGAGCTACGGACAACCATATAGGGACTAATATCTATGCGGACGACCACACAGGGATGCCCCTACGTTTTCGTCCTACATCCTCATTTATGTCAAACTTTCCACTCTCATCTCTCATCTATCAACTTTTTGACCTTCCTCAGGAAAATAATAATAAATAGTATCTGAAAAAGTTTCATAAGATTTTATAAAAACACTATCCAAAATCTCACGAGTTACATCATCACGTGTTATAGTAAATCTATACGGCGTATAATCATCACCATAAACAGTTATACGATGATATAAAAGTGATTTTTCATAATAAAAATTATACTCCCATCCAGTTCTGTAATATGACCGTTTGCCATAATCAGAATCTCCTTCGTGAAATTTGCCTAACACTTCAAAAAAGACCACATCTGTTTCATAAACATTACCTTTAAAGGTTATAAAAGGCTTAAAAAAAGCTGGTAGCATTATTTCAAACTGTTCATCTTTATAATATCCACCACCATAAAACTTAGGCCAATCAGTGACTTTTCTCTGAGATCTAACCCCCTTATCACTATCTTTTGTTACAAAAAGAGCTGCATGATGGGTACCGATAAAGATGGATACTTTAAAGTATCCATCTTTATCGGTAATTGCAAGTGATGTTATTCCCGATGATGTGTTTCCACCTCCAAAATCAACCCAACCACCACCAGAGGCTATTCCATCTTTTAAACGAACATAAACACTATCAACTGGCTCATTTGTCATAAAGTTAATAACTTGCCCCTCTATTGTGGTTGTATATTCTTTATCTTTACAACTTGACAAAAAAAGAGATGTACCTATAAGAAGTAAAAATGTTTTTTTCATAATAAATTGAGCTATGAGTTAATATTAAATAAAAAAGAGCCATTGACAATGAAATGATAAACACCTACTCATAATCAATCGCTCCTAATCAATAAGCAATTTCAAAAAAACAAAAATGAAAAACAACTGTTTTTAAATAAAAAAATTACTAATATGATTTTTCTTAAATCTCCTCCTATTTGTAATTTTCAGTATCTTTGATATTATATTGCTATCAAATTAACACTTAAACTGTCAAAAATCATTAATCATATTGTTCAACATAAAGAAAAGCAAATCTTTTATTGTAACTTTGCCCTTTGAAAATTATAAAAAACATTATAATGGCACATAAATCAGGCTTTGTAAGCATTGTGGGTAATCCCAATGTTGGAAAATCAACTTTATCAAATTTATTAGTGGGTGAAAGACTTTCGATAATTACATCAAAATCTCAAACAACACGTCATAAAATTTTAGGTATATTAAATACTGATGAATATCAGATTGTTTTTTCAGACACTCCGGGCGTTGTTAAACCTGCTTATAAATTACAAGAATCAATGATGAAGTATAGCAAGTCGGCATTAATTGATGCTGATGTTATACTTTTTGTTACTGATACTGTTGAAAAACCTGGTAAAAACATTGAATTTATTGAGGATGTTGCCAAAAGTGAAACTCCAGTTATTCTTGTTATAAATAAAATTGATTTATCAAATCAAGAAGAATTGGAAAAGTTGGTTGAGATTTGGAAAGAGTTATTGCCAAACGCAGAAATTATGCCTATTTCAGCATTGCACAAATTCAGTGTATCACAGCTATTCAACAGAATTTTAGAATTGATCCCTGTTTCACCTCCATATTTTGACAAAGACGCATTAACTGATAAACCAATGCGCTTTTTTGTGTCTGAAATAATTCGTGAAAAAATATTACTATATTATCAGCAAGAAATTCCATACTCAGTAGAGGTTGTGATAGAAGAGTATAAAGAAGAGAAGAAGATAGTTAATATAAGTGCTATAATCTATGTAAGTCGTGATTCTCAAAAGGGGATTATTATTGGACAAGGTGGCAAAGCGATTAAAAAATTAGGAATGGAATCAAGAAGAGAGATAGAGAAGTTTATAAATAAGAAAGTATTTCTCAATCTTTTTGTAAAAGTAAACAAAGATTGGCGCGACAAAGAGAGTAGCCTCAAAAATTTTGGTTACGAAAATAATTAATAAACGAATTTAAAATCATTGGATGATATGAGTAATATTGTTGCAATTGTAGGAAGACCCAATGTTGGTAAGTCAACATTATTTAATAGGCTAACGGGCTCACGTCATGCTATTGTTGATGAAATTAGTGGCGTAACTCGTGACCGAATTTATGGTAAAAGTTTTTGGAATGGCAAGAACTTTTCTGTTATCGATACAGGTGGTTATGCCATCAATTCTGATGATAATTTTGAAAAAGCTATTCAGGAGCAAGTAATTATTGCAATTGAAGAGGCAGATGTTTTACTTTTTGTAGTTGATGTGACTACTGGTGTAACTGACTATGACGAAGTTGTTGCAGATATAATAAGACGTTCGGGAAAAAAAGCGTATGTAGTTGTTAATAAAGTTGACAACCACTCTATGGAGGCCGAAGCTGCCTACTTTTATTCTCTCGGGATACCAGATGTTTACAGCATATCTTCTATGTCAGGCTCTGGAACTGGTGATTTGTTAGATGCGCTGTCTAATGATTTCTATGACGACAAGGATGATGGATTAGAAAATGAAGACATTCCAAAGATTGCTATTGTGGGTCGCCCCAATGCTGGAAAATCTTCTATGGCAAATGTATTAATTGGTGAAGAACGCAATATTGTTACACCAATAGCTGGCACAACACGCGACAGCATTCATACAAGATATAACAAATTTGGTTTTGAGTTTTTGTTAATTGATACTGCCGGAATCAGACGTAAAAATAGAGTGAGCGAAGATTTAGAATTTTACTCTGTTATGCGTGCTATCCGTTCAATTGAAGAGTCTGATGTATCTATATTAATGGTTGATGCTACGCGTGGTTTTGAGGGACAAGATCAAAAAATATTTAACCTTATTCAGCGAAATGGCAAAGGTGTGGTTGTGGTGATAAATAAGTGGGATTTGGTTGAGAAAGACCATACAACTATGAAAAAATTTGAAGAGGATATTAGAGAGAAAACTGCACCTTTTGTGGATTATCCAATCATTTTTACATCAGTTATATCAAAACAACGTGTATTTAAAACTATTGAAGAGGCACATAGAGTTTATGATAATAGAAGTAGAAAAATTTCCACTTCAAAATTAAATGATTATATGCTTCCACTTATTGAAGCTTACTCTCCACCTGCAATTAAAGGAAAGTTTGTAAAAATAAAATTTATAACGCAGTTACCTACAGCTGTTCCTTCATTTGCATTTTTCTGTAATTTGCCTCAATATATTAGAACGCCTTATAAGCGCTTTTTAGAAAATAAGTTAAGGCAAAAGTGGGATTTTTCTGGAGTTCCAATAAATATATTTATGAGAAAGAAATAGAATATATTCATTATAAAATTTTAGGAGTGGTAGATGCTACATCTTTTTTTATTTCAAATTTATTCCTTATTTTAACTTTTTTAAAAGAATTAACTTTTTAATATTTCGAAATTATTGTTATTTTTAACCAATCTAAATAAACAGAGCGATTTATGAATCGAGTACATGCCAATATGAAACTATCTGATCTAGTGGAGAGTAATTTTGAGTTAATCTCAGTTATTCAAAGATTAGAGATTCCGTATGGTTTCAAAGAGAAGACCATTGAGAGAGTGTGCAATGAGAACGGTATTGATGTCAACTTTTTTCTTCATCTAGCACAATGGTTCAACGATAGACATTACTCACCAGAAGAGCATTTGATAAAGCATTCGCCACTATGGCTGATAGTTTATCTAAGAAACACTCATCACTGTTATTTAACATATCAGATTCCGCGAATTGAAAAAGAGATTACACTGTTAGAGGAGAATAAAGACCTTTCAGACCAAACCGTCAAGTTGCTTATTAAATTTTTTAGAGAATATATTAACGAGTTTACTGCTCACATTTCAGAAGAGGAAGTAAGAACATTTCCTTACACTATAGATTTAATAGACACTTTGAATGACAAAATGAGTTTGGATGAATTTCATGCTAAATATCAGGGGTACACTATCGACTCATATCTCGAAGGTCATAGCGATTTAGATGAAAAAGTCAATGATTTAAGAAATTTATTATTAAAACATATTCCGCCCATAGTTGGTAATTGTCATTTTTCAAATTTACTACTGGAGCTCTTTAGATTAGGAAAAGATTTAAGAGACCATACAGTTTTAGAGGAGAATGTTTTAATTCCGATTGTTAGGAAAAAAGAGCAAGAATTAATTATTAAAATCAAAAATAGTAAAAAGTAAATGTTAAAAATACTAATAGCTGATCCTTCATATCTTGTAAAGAAAGGTTTGATAGATATATTAAATCAATTTCAAGAGGTCACTCAAATTAAAGTGATTGGTACTCAGCATGGGTTAACTGAACTTATAAATAGCTTTAATCCAAACATTTTACTAATTAACAGCGATTTTAAAACTTGTATTGGCATTTCACCTACAATTACAATAACAATATATCACTCTGAAAAGAGTGAAAACAATAAAAACTCAATCTCAATACTAGATTCTAAAGTTGATATTATTGAGGTTTTAACACCTTTTGTTAAAGCATTCACGAAAGAGAAAGAAGTTGAAACAGAATCGGAAGATCTTACACCACGCGAAAAACTGATACTTAAAAATGTAACTTTAGGACTAACAAACAAAGAGATAGCTAATAAATTACATATAAGTACCCACACAGTAATATCTCATAGAAAAAATATCACAAGGAAATTAAATATTAAAAGTGTCTCTGGCTTAACAGTTTATGCAATATTAAACGATATTATAAAAATGGAAGATGTTTCATAGATATAATAACATCTAATATCTAAAACCAAACTTTATGTAAAACATAAAAAACTAACATACAACCCAACAAAATCAGTTATTTTTCGTAAATTCGTCTAAAATTGATATTGATACTATGCAAGCAACAGGACCAGTTAAACCAGTTTATTCGATGCCTCTTATGGAGCGCATTGCTGCTGCTATTATTGATATTATTATTGTTGGTATTCTTATGCTATTTCCTAGAATTGGCTGGTTATTAGGACTTTTATATCATTTAACAAAAGACTCTATACCTATTTTAGGTGGTCAAAGTTTTGGTAAAAAACTACTACGTATTAAAACTATTACCATACCAGAGGAGGAAAGTTTAATTAAATATCCCGAAAAATCAGTCTTAAGAGGCTTGATTTTTCTAATACCGATTTTAAATATTATTGATGTTTGGCATCTTTTTGTAAAAGGTAGAAGATTGGCTGACATTTGGTCACAAACAACTGTAATATTATTTAGTGAAGAGGAAGAGGATTAATATATGGTAGCTCGATTATAAATAAAGCTCCTTGCTCATCAACCTTTCTTTCATACCAAATTTTACCCCCTGCATTTTCAACAATTCTATTTACAATTGCTAATCCCAATCCCATTCCGCCAGTTTTGGTGGTAAAACTAGGTGTAAAAAGTTTCTCTTCTAATTCTTGCGGAATACCCCGCCCATTATCAGAAACAGAAATTCTTACATTTTCATCTGCCCACTGAATAGTAATATCTATTTTCACAATTTCACCCTTTGCGCCTGCTTGAATTGCATTTTTAACTAAATTATTAAAAACACTTACAAGTTGCTCACCATCAAACTGAACAGTAACGACCTCATCAGCACTATTAACAACTGATATATCAACATTATCTTGACTTCTATAAAGATTTGCAATATTCTCTATTTTCTCAATAAGATTGACATACTCAGACTTTGAAGTAGGCATTTGTGCGAACTTACTAAACTCAGAAGCAATTGATGATAAAGAGTTTATCTGCTCAATTAAAGATGCAGAAGCACGTTTTAAATGAGTGTCAAAGTCCTCTGATTTTTCATCCCATGCTTTGGTTAAATACTGAATATTTAACTTCATTGGTGTTAAAGGATTTTTTATTTCATGAGCAATTTGCTTAGCCATTTCACGCCAAGCCAAATCCCTCTCACTTCGAGCTAATTTCTCTGCACTTATGGCAAGTTCATTCACCATTCTGTTATACTCTGTAACGAGTTCACCAATTTCATCACGCTTTTTATAATCAATCTCTTCATTTATACCACCTATTCTTACTTTTGAAATTTTATTTTGTAACATCAAAAGTGGACGTGTAATTTGACCAGCAAGAAAAACAGCCAAACCAATTACAATAAAAGAGAATATCAGATAAAAATTAATTATAGTCACCACAACTGATGAAATCTCATCATCTAACTCACTTTTTCCAACAAAATAGGGCAGATTAACAAAACCTGAAAGCTCATTATTACTATTTAAAAATGGTACATAAAGAGAAACAAAGCTCATCTTGCCAATATTTTCTTGGGCGATAAATCGTTCGGTTTCAGTATAAAACAGTTTATAATAAACCTCTGAATTCATCTGCGTACCCGACAAACCATTTATATAAATCTCTGGTCTAGACGTACCTATCAATTTTCCATCAATGCCAAAAAGATTTATGTCACAATAAAAAACATTTGATAGCATTTGCAACTGATAGTTCAAATACTCTTCTGGTATATAAGTTTCTGGACCATCGTATCCAACTTTATACTCTAATTCTGAAAGTATTGATTGCACTTTATTTTCAAGTAGTTCTAAGTGTTTATTTTCAAATTGATTAATTATATAATAAATTGTGCCAACAGCAACAATAAAAAGCAAAACAAGCATTAATGACACAAAAGTAACTTGTATCTTCTTTTGAATAGAAAGCTGAAAATGAAAGTCCGATTTATACCATCTATAAATATAAAAGCTTATGCTTCCAACAAATAAGAAAGTCAAAAACAGGACAGAAAAGAAAATAAATATATCATTGATAGAGTAATCTTTTTTACTTAAAATAACAGCAAAATCATGATTTATCTTATATATCAAATGAGAATAATCCCCCTCTTTCACAAATACTTTCTCTCTCAATACAGATTTATATATATCCAAATCTGGCTTGTAATTATAGTCGCCAGAACGCTTTACGAGCTTATCATCAACATACTTAGCATAGGAATACTCTTTTAAAAGATGATTTCTTGCTTGTTCTCGACTACTTGTCAAAAGTTCGGGATATCCCAAGCCCTCAAATAATGGCTTGGAATGTAGCTCTATAAAAAGTGATATCTCATTATTTGCAATTGCTGAGAAGAATCTAAAAACTCCGAAAAATGAGACATTTCCATCATTTTCGTTCAAATAATAAAAATGCTTACTACCAGGGACTTGATAACCACGAAGCTCTAATAAATTATAAAAATAGGCATAACAATTTTCCACCCTATCATGTGACTCAATGTAAACATCACCTCCAGGAAAACAAGGGATAATTTGCATGTCGTACCTATTCCAATAACCATAGAAATAGAACTTTGTCAAATGATTATAAATTGCATCGAAATCCACATCGTTATTTCCTAAAATTCTAGATAATGTAATATCATTAGCAAGCTGATTTTCAAGTTCTACCAAATAAGTTTCTGCAACTAAATCTTCATCTCTTGAAAGTTGAAAAGCTAAATTATCAATCAGTAATTCACGATTAGATTCCTCTTTTTCAATTGATGCACCCAACAGCACTGCACCTACAAAAAGTCCAAAGTAGACACTTAGCCATAAATAAGAACGTCTCTTTATAATAAAAGACTCATCACGCCCAACATATATAAATGATATAGCTATTATAACATAAAACAGAAATGTAATATCATTCTTACCAATTCCAATACCACCATATATAACTGAAAAAACAATCGTAATAATAACTGCTAAAAACAGAAGCAACCTTCTTGATAGTATCTTTAAATTGTATCTAAAAATCTTATCTAAAAAAAGTATTTTAGCAAAAACAAGCAATACAATAATTACGATTCGCAAAAATGAAAAACCCTCAACATCAACAATCTTTGTTATCAAAACTTTTCCTGTTGAATGCTCAACAAGTATGTAAATAGCGTTGGTTAAAAGTACCAACATAGCTATAGACATTATCTGTAGCAAAACTGACAGAGCAACTCTACCAATAGTTGTTTCAATACTTTGTAACTTATTTGGGATTTGATAAAACAGATACCACCAATAAGCAAAATTTAAAAATGCCAATGAAAATATCATAAAATGCCCCAATGAAGCTAACAACGATGAATAAGCAAACAGCGATGGAGAAAAGACCTTTGGTAGAAGAGCTATTACTGTTGAGTTAATCCAAAATAGATAATATATATAAACATATAATATAAAATAAGAGATTAATAGAAGCCAATTTATCTCTTTCAACTTTCTATTACTCTTTAAATACCTAAATAGAAAAGCCCACAAAATTATCAAAGACAAAAGGTAGAAAAATGCAGAAAATTTTTGAGTATTATTAATAGAGACGTATGAATCTATAAACTGCAATCCAAAAACAAATCTTCCTTTAGCATCTTTTATAACAGCATCACTCGGCTCTACATATTGCGATATTTTGACATTTTTATCTAAATCAATCAGTTCGGAAAATTCACTTTGTAAAAAACTATTTTCATAATTATAAATATTTTTAAGAAGAGAAAAAGCAATAACTGATATGTTGCTCTCTTCAAGGTATGAAGTGACATACCAACCATTATTTAGATTAACTAATCTCTTTTTTAAATAATTAAGAGGTACGCCATCAACTGGCAGTTTATGACTATTCCATGCCACAAGCTCCTTACCCTGAAAAACTAAAATAGATATATTTTGATTTAATAAAGAGTCAACTTTTTGCCATATATCTTTATGAGACTTATAATTTGCTAAATCAAAGGTTTCTAGCAATCTATCCATCTCTACAATCCGATTAGAAACTTTTTGCTCTATTTTTTTAATTACAATTTCCTGTGATGATTCTGCTCTAGAAAAGCTGTCTAATATTTTTGCCACTGCAAACAGAAGCAAGAATAGTACAAGTAAGTATGCATATTTTGGTAGTTTAATTCTCATTAAAACAGTTTGTATCAAAATTATAGTTATAAATATAGAGATTAAAAGACAATTAATATTATTTTTTAGATTAAATAGTATTCGACACTATGATTTGACATTATAAAAACATCTTTAAAATAATTAATTCTCTTAAAAGCTCAAAAGTGGTTTACTTTTTGTAACTTTATTCTATTATTAGCTGTTTTAATTACATTAAATATGCCATAATTTGAATTACTAAATATAAATAATATGAAAACCAATAAAGTTTTTTATTACTTTTTGTTTCTATTAATTTTCCCTTTGTCTATTTATTCTCAATCTGGGAGTAAACTACCAAAAGGTATATCAGATGCGTTCAAAAATGGTAATTCTACAGAGTTATCGACTTTTTTCAACAATAAAATTGAACTTATTTTACCAACCAATTCTGATATTCATAGCAAACAGCAAGCTCAATTTATGATGCGAGATTTTTTTCAGACATACTCTCCTAAATCATTTAATATAATTCATGAAGGTATAAGAGAAAATGCTACTTTTGCAATTGGAAAATTAACCTCCACACGTGGTAATTTTCGAGTTGTCATATTGACAAAAAATGAAGGAGGTAACGAATTAATTCATCAATTAAGAATAGAAAAACAAGATGACTAAACAATTACTTGAAGATTTTATTATAAATGCTCTTAACGAAGATATAGGCGACGGTGACCACTCATCATTAGCTTGCATACCAGCGACAGCTCAAGGAAAAGCAAAATTAATAGCCAAAGAAGAAGGCATTTTAGCTGGAGTAGAAGTTGGTGAAGCAATATTTAAATATGTTGATTCGGAGTTTTCGATTAAAAGATTAATAAACGACGGAACACATATTAAACCAGGAGATGTTATTTTAGAGATATCGGGCAGTTCTCAAACACTTTTAAAATGCGAACGTCTTGTCCTCAATGTTATGCAGAGAATGAGCGGCATTGCTACACGCACCAATGAGTATGTGAAAGTATTAGAAGGCTTAAATACAAAGATTCTTGACACAAGAAAAACCACTCCAGGTATGCGATTTCTTGAAAAAGAAGCTGTAAAAATTGGTGGTGGCACAAATCATAGAATGGGCTTATATGATATGATTATGCTTAAAGACAATCATATTGACTTTGCTGGAGGAATTGCAAAAGCGATAAATGCTGTTCACAGCTATCTTGAAACCAAAGGCAAAAAACTAAAAGTTGAGGTTGAAGTACGCGATATGGAAGAGCTAAATGAGGTGATTCGTGTAGGAAAAGTAGATAGAGTGATGCTTGACAACTTTTCTGTTGAAATGACAAAAGAAGCTGTCAAACTTATCGATGGCAAGTTTGAAATAGAATCTTCTGGAGGAATTACAATGGATACATTTAGAGACTATGCAGAAACTGGGGTTGATTTTATCTCAGTAGGTGCATTAACTCATCACATCAAAAGTTTAGATTTAAGTTTAGTTGCTCAATAACTATTCTATCTCTAAAAACTCCTTAATCCCACCCAAAAAATAATCTGTCCAACCTTCAGTGATATCTTCAAATGCATCTGATGGAATATTTATATGCTCAACATCCACTTGTGAGTTGTTATTACCATTTGGAAAAATCTTTATTGTAGCTATTGACTGCTCCTTTTGATCACCAAAAAACCACTCTTGGACTACTTTTTTATTCTCCTCCAACTCTAAAACTCTACCAACAATATCACCATCAAGCATTGAAAACTCTTTACCTACTTCATTGGTTCCCACTGCATCGTATCCCGTCCACAACTCAATAGTAAATGGATTTGTAAAACAAGCGTACACATCTTCCGGAAGTGCTTTAATTTTTATTCTAGATTTAAAATTTTTCATTTTAATATAATTTTATTTGCTGTTTCTTCTAAACTCAATTTCAAACAGCTAAACTAAAGGATTTTTGTATAATAGACTAATTTATGGTAGATGAAAACTGAAAGTGGAGAGAGGATAGTGGAAAGTGAGGAGGTGATAGTGGAAAGTAGAGAGATGAGAGAAGAAAGTGTAAACTGAGGGAAGAAAATTATAAATAAAATCAACTATATAGTTCTTATTATCACAATATAAGTCTCTTTACCGTGTCTAGATGAAAGCAAGAGGGATTTGGAGTTGTAAGATTTAATTTAACAAAAAAGACACCTTTTCAGATGCCTTTTTTATTTTATATTTATTCTTCATCAGATTTGTCATCATAAGCTGCAAGCAATTCTTCTTGAATTTCCATAGGTACTCGTTCGTACTTTGCAAATTCCATACTATAAATTGCTCTTCCGCCCGTTATAGAACTTAAAGATGTTGAATATTTACTCATCTCTTTCAGAGGAACTTTTGCTTTAATAACTTCAAATCCTTTTTCACTCTCCATTCCTTCAATTAAAGCTCTTCTTCCTTGTAAATCACTCATTACATCACCCATTCTATCAGCTGGCACACGTACCTCTACGTCATAAATTGGTTCAAGAATTTTTGGCCCTGCTTCTCTAAATGCTGTTCTAAATGCTTGACGACCTGCTAATTTAAAGGATATTTCGTTTGAGTCCACAGGATGCATCTTACCGTCATAAATACAAACTCTAATATCACGTGCATAAGAACCAGTAAGAGGTCCTTCTTCCATACGCTCCATTATTCCCTTTAATATTGCAGGTAAAAAACGGGTATCAATTGCACCACCAACTATACAGTTATAAAAAATAAGTTTTCCACCCCACGCTAATGGAATTTCCTCCTTATCTCTTACATTCATTTTAAACTCTTGTCCATTAAATTTATAGACAGTTGGTTCTGGCATTCCCTCTTCATAAGGCTCAATAACCATATGAACTTCACCAAATTGTCCTGCTCCACCCGACTGTTTTCTATGCCTATAATCTGCTCTTGCAGTTTTTGTAATGGTTTCACGATAAGGGATTTTCGGGTCATTAAATTTAACCTTAATTTTATCGTTATTTTCAATTCTCCATTTCATAGTGTTAAGATGGAATTCACCTTGACCGTGAACAATCACCTGTTTTAACTCTTTTGAATACTCTACAATAATAGTAGGGTCTTCTTCGTGCATTCTTGTTAAAACTTCGCCTAACTTCTCATCATCAGACTCATTTTCTGCTTTAATTGCAATTCTATATTTTGGTTTAGGAAATTCTATTGGTGCAAATTGATATTTACAACCTCTATCATTAAGAGTATGACCAGATTTTGTCTCTTTCAACTTTACAGTAGCGCCAATATCTCCTGCATATAATGTTGTTACTTTATGCCTGTTATTTCCAGCTATACAATATAATTGAGACATTCTTTCACGAGCATCTCGATTCATATTTGTTAAATCCATCCCTTCGGTAACCTTACCAGACATAACTTTAAAATAACTAACCTCTCCTAAATGCTGCTCTATACTTGTTTTAAATACATATATAGAAGTTGGTCCATCAGCATCACAATCCACATCTGTTCCGTCGACAGTTTCAAGTTTAGGCATTTGAGAAACCAAAGGCACCACATTGCCAATAAACTCCATTAAACGACGAATTCCCATAGCTTTAATAGCTGAAACGCAGAAAATTGGGAACATATCACGAGCTACAAGACCTTTTCTAATACCACGTCTCATCTCATCCTCATTAAGAGAACCTTTATCAAAAAACAGTTCCATCAGATCCTCTTCGTGCTCTGCAGCTGCTTCAACCAAAGCATTATGATATTCTAATGCTCTTTCCATTTCATCCTCAGGAATATCAAGAACTTCTGGCTCACCCTCTTGCTTATCCCATTTGTACAACTTCATCATCAACACATCGATAATAGCATTGAAGTCTGGACCTACAGAAACTGGATATTGAACAACGACAGCCTTATTTCCAAAATTTTCACGAATAGTCTCTACACTATTTTCAAAATTAGCCATTTCGTGCTCTACTTTATTAACCACAAAAATGACAGGATTGTTATGCTGTTCGGTGTATCGGAAAAGGTTTTGTGTTCCAACTTCAACTCCTTGCGAAGCATCAACTACCATCAGGGCAGTATCTGTAACATTCATTGCAGTAATTGTCCCACTTATAAAATCATAAGATCCTGGACAATCGACAATATTTATTTTTTTTCCCAACCACTCTGTAAAAAGTAAAGACGAAAAAACCGAATAGCCATACTCATGCTCTACTCGGTTATAGTCTGATACTGTATTTTTGCTCTCAACCGTCCCCCGACGGTTAATGACCCCGCCAACAAACAACATTGATTCAGCTAAGGTTGTTTTACCAGAGCCACTGCTTCCTAACAAAGAGATATTCTTTATTTCATCTGATTTATACTCTTTCATAAAAAGTTTGTTTTAATAGGTTAATAAAAATGTAGATTCTAATTAATATGTGTCACTCTCAAATTTAATAATATTTATTTCATAATCCACATTAAAAACACAAAAATTTAAAGCTATTTTCACTTTTCTTTCCATTTACTAACAAAAAAAAGATGAATAATGATTAATTATAGTTATTACAGAGCAAAAACAGCTGTGTTTTAAACTAAAAAGTTAATTTTACTTTCGATAACATATATTTTTCAAATTTGAAAACTGAATATTACATAGCATCTCGAATAAGCTCTAATAAAGATAAATCTGGGCAAACATTTTCTGCACCAGTGATAAAAGTTGCAATTGGTGGAATTGCAATTGGTATTTTTATAATGATTCTTTCAGTTTCAATAGGACAAGGATTTAAAAAGGAGATTAGAGAAAAACTTTCTGGTTTTAATGGACATATCAATGTTCTTAATTACGACTATAATCTAAGCCTAGAAGCCAATCCTATTGTAAATGACAATGCTCTTATTGAAGACATTTTAACGGTAGATGGAGTGAAACATATACAGAAAATTGCTACAAAACCAGGGTTGATAAAGAATAATAACGAGATGCAAGGCGTTATTATGAAAGGAATTGGAGATGATTACAGTCAAGATTATATAAACTCAATTATTATAGAGGGAAGACTACCCATACTGAGCGATACAGTTCCTAAAAATGAAGTATTAATATCCAAAACACTTGCTAATATACTAAATCTTAAAACTGAAGATGCTGCCTATTTTTATTTCTTTGAACAGCAAATCAAAATTCGAAAATATACGATTTCTGGAATCTATGATAGTAATCTGCCAGAACTTGATGAGTTATATATTATTAGTGACTATAGACATATTCAACGATTAAACAATTGGAACTCTAACCAAATTGCAGGATATGAGGTCATTATTGATAAATTTAACAATCTTGATGCTGTTAGTGACGACGTTGACTTTATAATATCTTCATATATATCGTCTGAAGGTAATTTGTTAAGGTCGCAAAACATTCTGCAAGCACAGCCCGAAATATTTTCTTGGTTGAAGCTTTTAGATACAAATATTGCTGTTATTATTATACTAATCATAATTGTTGCTGGATTTAATATGATTTCTGGTCTGCTCATTCTCATTTTAGAGAGAACAAATATGATAGGTGTATTAAAATCTATTGGAATGCCAGACTGGTCACTACGAAAAGTATTTTTATACTTGGCCACTAAAATAGCTCTTTATGGTCTTTTAATTGGAAATATAGTTGGTATTACTGCTATATTTTTACAGAAAAAATTTGAACTAGTAAAACTAAATCCTGCTGACTACTTTTTAGACGTTGTGCCTGTCTTATTGTCACCATTAGATTTACTTTTATTAAATTTAGGAGCAATTTTTGCAATATTTTTAATGATGATTGGTCCATCTTATATGGCAACTCGCATTTCTCCTGTTAAAGCAATAAAATTTGATTAAAAATTATTTTTTACAACAAATAGGCATTTTTTTTGTATAACATTTATACATATTAAAGGAATAAGATATGTCTAATTGGAAAAACATATTAAAAGAAGCATTAACGGAACCACTTCCTGGCTACGATGCACAAAAACTGATGGCACCTTCAAATCGTTTCTCAAATGACGACACAATACCATCAGACGATGCGCGCATAAGTAGTGTTCTTCTGCTTATATTTCCTAAACATAGAAGATTATTTATACCATTTATTCAAAGACATAAATATAAAGGTGCTCATAGCGGTCAAATTAGTTTACCAGGTGGAAAACGTGAAGCTTATGATAAAACAAATTGGGATACTGCTATAAGAGAGACTAGAGAAGAGCTCGGTATAGATACATCAGATATTGAATATATTGGCAAATTAAGTCCAATTTATATACCAATTAGTAACTTTATTGTTCATCCTTATGTTGGATATTTACCTTATACGCCAAAGTTTAAGCCCAACGAACGTGAAGTGAAAGAAGTATTAGAAGTTTCAATCCCCAAACTTTTTATTGAAGCCGATAGTAGTAATTCGTTTAAAAAGACTATTAAAGACCACGAAATAGTTGCCCCTTGCTTTATGGTTAAAGAAAAACGTATTTGGGGTGCAACAGCTATGATTTTGAGCGAGCTAAATATTATTTTTAGAGAACGCTTACCTCGTTGGGCTAATGCATTACATTCTTATAATGCTCATAACGCTCGAGGATCTCTCTAACATAGTGATATGGCTCTTCACCTCTACAATAACCAAACTTCACTACTGGATCGTTATAATATTTTGGATTAGACTTATTTAAAAGATAAAAATCTACATTTCCATCCCACAATTTTGAATCTTTTCCATATTTATCTGCCAATAGCATCGCATCTAAAACGTGTCCAAGTCCAACGTTATAAGAAGCTAGCACAAATTTTAGTCTCTCATTATCATCTTCTATTCTATTTGTTAATCTCTCATCGAGCCATTGCAAAAGTTTTATTCCTCCTTGAATATTTTCTTGTGGTGAGTTTATGGAAGTTACGCCAAACCTTTCAGCTGTCTCTGGCATTAGTTGCATTAATCCTTTTGCGCCTGCCCAGCTTTCAGCATCGGGTATAAAACGTGATTCTTGATAGATAATAGAGGCTATCAAACGCCAATCCCAATCAAACTTTTCACTTTCCGATTGTATTAAATTATCATAAACAGAGACTTGCCCACCTTTTATAGAGTGAAAACCAGCATCAACAATATGGATTGAACGCTTGTTTAAAAAATATTTTTGGTATATACGTTTATAAGTAAGAGTTTTCTTAAAACTTATCATCCAATTATTAATTGCATTAAGCAATTCTGGTGCATCTTTATTTACAGCCCACGCTTGTTTTTGTGGAAAACTAACGGCTGTTTCCACATCAATATTTGGATAAAAGTTCACATTTACACGTGCTAAATTTTCATCACAAACAGTAAATGGAATTTCACCATCAGCGACCAACTCGATTAGCTGCTCAACTTCATAATCTGGGATTTCAACTATATTTATGCTATCACCTATCTCATTTGCTAAATTTCTTAACCGCTGAACAAATGCAGAGCCTTTTTGAACAAAAACACTTTTTCCTGCAAGTTCTAACTGATTTCTTAAAACCTCATTATGGACAATTTTTCCATCTTTGGTTTTAAAATATGCCTGCTGAACAAGCACTTGTTTACTAAAACTATGTGGTTCAGTAAAAGAAACTAACTGTTCTGTTTCACGAGTTGCTGCAAGACTACTAGCAATTATATCAATGTTACCATTTAATAAATCTTCAAAATTAGTGTCTAAATTATTACTAACAGATACTTCTAGTTTTATATCCATAAAATTAGCAAACTGCTGTAAAAGTTCATATTGATATCCCAATGGGCGACCTTTATATACGAAGTAATTTGTAGAATTGTAGTTAGTTACAACTTTTATAACGCCTTTTTCTCTTATTTGAGTTAAGTCATTAATATGTTTTTCTACTTTACCATTTTCTTTGCTGTTTTGTTGTTTATTTCCACAACTGAAGATAAAAATTGATATAAAAACAAGTATAAATATCCTCATAATAATCTCTCTTTTTCAATTATAAAATAAGAAGTAACTATTACAAGATAAGAAAATATTAGTAGAATAGTTGTTTTAATATTTTATTTATAAGCATTAATCATAGAAATTCCACGAAACACCAAATCTTATTGTTCGAGGGTCCATCGGATAATTTATGGTGTGGAAATAATCTCTGCTTTCGGGGTATCCTTGATTTATATGATCAACTTTTACATAAATACGAGCTCTTTTCAACTGCATATTTAAAAATAGATCTAACAGAGGATAATCACCTACTTTTCTGACATTTTGATTATAAAACTGCCCTGTTGCTGGCATATATCCTTGCGCATACCAAGAAGAGGTATATCTAAAATCAACACCTATTTGGAAAAATAGAACGTCGAATAGAATATTTTCAAAATAGTTGGAACTATAAATAAACCACGTCGGAACTGGCAGTACATTATGGTCACTTGTCATTTGATAAAGTGCTGTATTAACACTATTAAAGCTTAATAATTTAAAGTGATACCTTAAGTTTAGCTCTAAAACATTTAACACATCATTACTTTGGGTCGGCAATGCTTCTTGATTCCAGTAAATATGTTTGTTTATCAACCGATTTTCCACACCAACTCTCAGTCTACGCGTTGGAATAGCTATACCACCACCTACCCTATATGTTTGGACTTGGCTAAAATTATTATCCCACTTAAAGTGATTAGAGAAATATCTACTAGTATAAAAATCTGGTGTATTCAAATATGCTCCACCTTCGGCAAAGATGGCTGCCGTATCATTAAATATTCTAAACTGAGACGACATTGCACCTGTTATCTCTGTGTCACCAGCTCTATAACCTTGAAAATAGAACTCCAAACCTGCATTCCATTTAAAAAGCTCTCCTAAATTCTTGAAAATTTGTCCGCCAACTGATGTTGAAACTAACAGACTATCATTAAGATTATATATCGGAGGAGTAGAAAATGTTCCCTTTTCAACTGGTACACCAGTATATCTAAATTTCTCTATTTCATTAGATATAAAAGCTCTTAAACCGAACTTTAAAAAAGGATTAGCTTCCTCATTTAGTTTTAATTGAAATCTGTTTTTAAAAGAGGTATAATAGGCTGAATCACGAGTTGCTGTGGTATCTATGTAAATATTTTTATAATAGAACTCATCTGGAGTGGTTCCAAAATATTTTTGCAATTCATTTATTTTATGAATACGTCTATGACGACTTAAATCCATATTATGAATTGCTGTTCCCAATGCTCTTTTCTCAGAAACGCTATCATTTATACTAACAGTAACACTACCTACATTTAAAAATTGAGTTAGATGCAATCTATTCTGATTAGTATTATTGCTTGCAGAATATAGGTTTACTCTAATATTTTCCTCCTTATCTATATTATGCAACTTAGGATTCCAAATATTATCTTCATCCACAATACCACCATTTTCAAGATGATCGCTCTTATTATACAAATAGTTGACAAACAAGGAGTATTTTTTTCCTGTGTAAGAAGTAAAATATCTAAAGTTTCTATTTTCTACTTTTTGAGCTTCATATCTTCCAATTGAAGAAATTAAGTCATATTTAAATCCTACATTAAGATTTGGATTTACATTTTGAGTGAACATAACCCCAACAACTTCTTCTGAACGTCTTTTAGGCCCTGCACTTCCATAACTTAAATTAGTATAAGGAGTTCGCGTATTATAATATCTCCACTCTTCTGGCTCACTATAATTATGTCTTAAATTCTTTGTAAATAAGAATTTAGAACTAATTGGCATTTCTGAAATCATTGCAGATGTCCATGATGCACCTAAATTACCTGTTTGTACGTTTGCAGGAGAAAGTAAGTCTGCTTTATTATGAATTTGAAAACTTTGTGAAAGTGTATCAACTGATATAGAGTCTTTTAAAGACTCCATATCAATTAATACCCAACTTTTTACTTCGCGCTCTATAACAGTAGAGGGCTTTTTCTGCTCACTGCTCGATGCTTTTGTTGGACCACCTGGCGCACGTCCTATGGTTTGCTGACCACTAGCTGCAATTCCAAATAGCAATGAGATTAATATGATAATGCCAATATTCTTCATGGATGGCAAATATATTGAAAAATATTGTTCAATTATTATTTTTCCAATGGAAATTACTTAACCTCCCACACATCGCCCTCAATTGCCAAGTCTCTAAATGTTTTAATTTTAGATTGGCTCTGGACATTTTTAATTTGCTTAGTAACCTCTTGGTCATATACCATAGCTTTCACACTACGCACAACCCCTAATGCCACAGGAAAGTCTGGATATTCCATTGTAATTAATTTCAGATGTAATGAATTATCTACAGACTCTGCATCATGCACTAGAATATCGCTTTCAATAATTCCATTTTCACCAACTGTTACAACTTTTAAGTCACGGCCATCTAAAATAAGACCCTTGTTACCTTCTTTTCCGAAAAGCATTGGTTTTCCGTGTTCCAATAATATTGTTCTATCAGCTCTATGCTCACGGTCTGCAATAGCTGCATGAATGTTATCATTAAAAATAACACAATTTTGCAGAACCTCAACCACTGAAGTACCTTTATGCTTTGCAGATTCAATAAACACACTTGTAGATAACTTAACATCTTTATCAATAGTTCTTGCAAAAAAGTTACCTCTCGCACCAATAGTTAATTCTCCCGGTCTAAAAGGATGTTCAACTGTACCGTGTGGCGAAGTTGCAGAAACTGCACCGTGTGACGAAGTTGGTGAATATTGCCCTTTTGTCAAACCATAAATCTGATTATTAAATAATATTAGATTTATATCAACATTTCTTCTAATTGCATGGATAAAATGGTTACCACCAATTGCAAGCGCATCACCGTCGCCCGTTATTTGCCAAACACTTAGGTCTGGATTTAAAGTTTTCACCCCCGATGCAATTGCCGAAGCACGTCCGTGGATTGTATGAAATCCATAAGTGCTCATATAATATGTGAATCGTGACGAACAACCGATACCTGATATCACTGCAACCTCATTGGTACGCAATCCCAGTTCGGCCATAGCTCTCTGAACGCTATTCAATATAGCATGGTCACCACATCCAGGACACCAACGAACACTTAATTCACTTTTAAAATCTGAAAAAGATATATTTTGCTGTTTAATAACTTTCATTTTCTATGCCTCCATTAATTTTAAAAACTCTTCTTTTAATTCCGAAACCATAAATGGTTGCCCCTGAACTCTGTTAAACTGATGATATACATACTGTGGAAATTGCATTCTTAAATATCCTGCAAATTGTCCCAAGTTTAACTCACAAACTACAATCTTCTTATATTTTTTCAGAATCTCATCTGTATTTTTTGGCAATGGCATAATATAATTAAATTGTGCCAATGCAACTTTTTTGCCTTCAGCATTTAACTCTTTAACTGCTGTTTGCAAATGTCCATAAGTTCCACCCCAACCAATCACTAATAAATCTGCATCCTCACTGCCTTCAACTTCTTGAAGAGGTACAAAATCTGCAACTTTATCAACTTTTGCTTGTCTTGTCTTAACCATTTTTTCGTGATTCAGTCCATCATGAGAAATATTTCCAGTGATGGCATCTTTTTCAAGTCCACCAATACGGTGCTCAAACCCTTCTGTACCTGGAACTACCCAATCACGATTTAATTTATCTTCAGACCTTAAATAAGGCTTATACTCTTCAGCTTTTTGCTTAGAATATGGAGGTATAATTTGTGGAAAATCCTCATCATCAGGCACGCGCCACTGCTGAGTACCATTGGCTAAATAACCATCAGTAAGCAACATTACTGGCACCATATGCTCAACTGCAATTTTTGCAGCATAATATGCATAATCAAAACAGTTAACTGGCGTGCTAGCTGCCATTACAACGATTGGACTTTCACCATTACGTCCATAAAGCGCTTGCATTAAGTCTGCCTGCTCTGTTTTTGTTGGTAAACCAGTTGATGGGCCACCTCGCTGAACATTTACGATAACAAGAGGTAACTCTGCCATAACAGCCAAACCAATAGCTTCAGCTTTTAATGCCAAACCAGGGCCAGATGTGCTTGTAACAGCTAAACCACCAGCAAAACTAGCACCAATAGCTGTACATATTCCTGCAATTTCATCTTCTGCTTGAAAAACCTTAACACCTAAATCTTTACGCGCCGCTAACTCTTGTAAAACCTCTGTTGCTGGAGTAATTGGATAAGAACCTAAGAAAAGTTCTAACCCACTCTTTTCTGCTGCTAATAATAGACCCCAAGCTGTAGCTTTATTACCATTCAAATTTCTATAAAAACCAGCCTTTGGCTTTATAGGCGAAATTTGATAAGTAGGTGTCATTGCTTGAATATTCTCACCATAATTAAAGCCTGCATTAAGAACTCGTAAATTTAAGTTCATTATGTCAGCTTTTTTACCAAATTTATCTTTAATAAATTCTTCAGTATGCTCAATTGGACGGTTAAACATCCAATAAACAAGCCCTAAAGCAAACATATTCTTACTTCTAAGAATACTTTTATTATCTAAATCTATACCTTCAGCCGCTTCTCTAGTCATACTAGTTATTGGCGCAGGTATGATATTATATCCATCAAGTTTGTCTTCTTCAATAGGATTATCTGTTTTATAGCCAGCTTTTTCTAATCCTCTAGTATCAAAACTATCCACATCATAGATAATCGTTCCGCCTGGTTTCATTAGTTTTGCATTAGCCTTTAATGCTGCAGGATTCATAGCTACTAAAACATCGGTATTATCTCCTGGAGTAGAAACTTTTTTACCAAAATGAACCTGAAAGCCAGAAACGCCTCCAATTGTACCCTGTGGCGCACGAATATCCGCCGGAAAGTCAGGGAATGTAGAAATATCATTCCCATAAATGGCTGATGTATGCGAAAAAAGAGTTCCTGTCAACTGCATTCCATCACCCGAGTCTCCTGAAAATCGAACAGAAAGTTGATCGACTTCTATTATTTTTGAATCAAATCCCATGAAAATATTTTTGTAATTGGTTTATTGAATCTGCTAATTTATTTGAAAAAATTATTTTAAACAAAAAAGTAAATTTCAATTAAAGAAAAAAATCAGTAATTAAAAAACCACAACACAACCTACCACCCAAATAATCAGATACTTAAACCCACAACTGCATTAAATTCTAAAAAAAGCAATCTGCCTAATTAAGAATGTATATAAATAGTATATGTGAATATTATGCATAAAAGATAAATTTTTATTCATTATATGATTTCTAGATAATAGAATAATTATCTTTGAAAAAAAATAAAAATGGCACTAATAAAAGAAGTAAGAGGTTTTACTCCAAAAATGGGAGAGAATGTTTTTTTAGCTGATAATGCTACAATTATTGGCGATGTTATAATGGGTGACGACTGTAGTGTATGGTTTAATGCTGTTGTGCGTGGCGATGTTAACTCCATAAGAATTGGTAACAAGGTTAATATACAAGATGGCGCAGTGTTGCACACTTTATATCAAAAATCTGTTGTGGAAATTGGTGATAATGTTACTGTTGGGCATAATGCTATAATTCATGGAGCTAAGATTGAAGATAATGTTCTTGTGGGTATGGGAGCAACAATTCTCGATCACGCTGTAATTGGTTCCAACTCAATAATTGCAGCAAATGCGCTTGTTTTATCTGGAACAATTGTTGAACCAAATAGTATCTACGCAGGTGTGCCAGCTAAAAAAGTAAAAGATATTGAGCCAAACCAAAGCAAAGAGATGATTGACAAAATAGCAAATAACTATATTCTCTATGCAAGTTGGTTTAAGTGATTGAAATAGACTGTTCGAGATTTTATCGATTTTTCTAAAAATATTGATGCAGAACTATCAAATTTTTCAGATAGTTCTGTGGTAAAATATTCTCTACGTCCTTGCTTCACTATCTTTTCATCAATTTCTGGATGACGATTTAGATAATCTTTTAAACTTTGAGCAACAATCTGCCCTTGTGAAATTATCTGAATATTTTGAGGCACATACTCTTTTATCAATGGCAACAGCAATGGATAGTGTGTGCAACCTAATATAATTGTATCTATTTCATCAGATTTTGAGAGGAGATTATTAATGTTTTTTTCTATAAAATATTTAGAACCTGGAGTTTCAATCTCATTATTTTCAACAATTGGCACCCACAAAGGGCAAGCTTCTTGAAAAACAGAGATGTTTTTATCACTTTTCTCAATTTCTAGTGGATATGATTGTGAAGCTACTGTTCCTTCTGTTCCTAAAACACCTACATTTTTTGACTTTGTAATTTCTGCAACTGCCTCAACACTTGGTCTTATAACTCCCAAAACTCTGCGATTTGGATCTATTTTAGGCAAATCATTCTGTTGAATTGTTCTTAAAGCTTTTGCAGAAGCGGTATTACAAGCTAAAATTACTAAATGTGCACCTTTTTGAAATAGAAATTTAACAGCTTCGAGTGTATATTTATACACAACATCAAAAGAACGATCTCCATAAGGCGCACGTGCATTATCTCCCAAATAGATAAAATCATACTCAGGAAACTCCTTTAAAAGTTCTTTTAAAACCGTCAAACCACCGTAGCCAGAGTCAAAAACCGCTATTGGACCAGGTGATGTTGGATAAATTTTCTCTTTCATATTAATACTATATTTTCAACCTCTATATTTTTTAAAATTCTCTGCTTGCTGGAAAATTTCCAGATAAACCTCATCTCTCTCAATTGGTGGATAAACAAATTTATCTATTATTAAAATTAGAAAATTTATCTGAAAGAATAAAATTTATCCCCTTTCCATTTCGCAGGATTGTCTCTTATATAATCGAATATGCGTATGTAGGTTGGTTCGTCCCAAATTATGGATTCCCAATAATTGCGTTGCCAAATTTTAAAATCTAATTGGATTATTTTTCTCGTTGGGGCGGTTGGGGCGAATTGCAATTCGCCCGTACGAGAATTAGATTCGCCCGTACGAGAATTGGATTCGCCCGTATTAGTATTGGATTCTCGAGATTGGGAATTAATTTCATCTTTTATTTTTTTAATTGTTGCGATTTTATATCCTCGTATTATTGAGCCTATTGTATGCGATGGGGATTTGAATTCGGTCGGGGCGAATTGCAATTCGCCTGTACGAGATTCGTCTTTTCTGAATAAAATTTCTATGATTCCATGAATATGATTAGGCATAATGATAAATTCATGTAAGCGAATATTATCTCTTATATTTTCCGAATTCTCCCATTCTTTATGGGCAATTCTTCCATATTTATTCAATATCATTTTTTTATTCACGACCTCGCCAAATAGATGTGCACGATTTTGACAGCAAATTGTGATAAAATATAATCCGGCTTGTGAATAGTCGTAGCCTTTTAAGCGTATGGAACGCCTATTGTGGATATTAGGGTTGTATTTTGCCATGGTTAATGGTTTTTTATTGGGTCGAATTGCGATTCGCCCGTACGTGGATAAATTTTAAATTAGGGCGAATTATTGTTCGCCCCAATTATTAATATTATTATTTTCTATCTATAAAATTAGGAAATTTATTTAAAAATGTAAAATTTATTCGCTTTTACCATTCATTGTTTGCAATTGTATGACAAATAGCACTCTTTAAAAAAGCCCTTTCACCAACATCACAAGCATTATTAATGACCATAACAACTTTATGCCTGTACTTAATAAAAAGCCGACAAAAGAGCTTATTGCTATTGAGAAAGCTCGATTTAACTCACCTCTATTCTTTATAAGTTCGCCAATCAATGCGCCAACAAATGGTCCGATAATAACTCCCCATACTCCAAATATTAACCCGAATAGAGCTCCAATAAAGGCACCTCTTTCACCATATTTTGATCCACCTCTTTTTTTAACTGCCATACTTGGCAATATATAATCAAGATAAGTTATTACAATAGTTATAACTGCAGTGATTATTAAAAATTGAAGTGAAAAGTTTGGCAATTTAGCAAAACTAGCAATAAGTAATCCGACCCAACCCAGTGGTGGTCCAGGGAGTGCCGGAACAATGCTTCCAATTATACCTACAAGTATAAATAAGAAAGCTAAAATAATAAGTAAAATATCCATCTTTTATAAACATTATATTAAGCCAAAAAAGGGATAACCATAAGACTGTTATCCCTTTATTATATTATTAATGAGACTTATATTATTTCAGTAATTCAGCTTTTACTAACTCGCCACAATCCATACTTTTATCTGAGTGATAAAGTACAACTTGTGAGC
>CAZHHH010000025.1:0-25639 GCA_964532085.1 uncultured Marinilabiliaceae bacterium | reverse complement strand
GTTCATATTTTGGAATGATGGATTTATGCGGTTTCCCAAAGGATAATGTTTATTATCTAAAATCGTGGTGGAGTAATGATGATGTATTACACATTTTGCCACATTGGAATTGGGAAGGTAGAGAAAATCAAGAAATTGATGTTTGGGTTTACAGTAATTATGATGAGGTTGAACTTTTCTTAAACAATAAAAGTCAAGGACGAAAAACGATGGAGAAGAACAGTCATCTGTCGTGGATGGTCAAATATCAACCTGGAACTGTAAAAGCTGTTGCTTATAGAAATGGTAAAAAAGTTGCAGAAAAAAGTGTTTCAACAACCGATGCACCTGCAAAAGTTGAGTTGAAGGCCGATAGAAATCAGATAAAAGCTGATAGACAAGATGTTTCTGTCATAACTGTATCTTTCCAAGACAAGAAAAAACGTCATATTGCAGATGCAAATGAGGAGGTATTCTTCACTATCGAAGGTCCAGGAAGAATCATTGGCGTTGGAAATGGAGACCCAACTTCACTTGAATCTGACAAATTTGTGGAAACAGTAAAAGCTTTAAAAGTTGATAGTTGGAAGCAAAACAGAGTTGAAGATATTAAGTTAGAAGATGTTGTGAAATTGGATTATAACACTTCTTCGTGGGAATTAGGCCTAAATAATGATGGAATTGAACCTGATGAAGTTGCTGAAAACACAGCTTTTAAAGGTGAATTTGTACTAACTAAAGAGGATATTGAAAAAGGCACAATCGAGTGGATGTATCAATCTGTTGGTACTGACCAAGTACTATATCTTAACGGAACAAAACTTGGCGAAATAACAGATAATTCTCAAAAATTAGCCAAATATGATTTCGACAAATCCATTTTAAAAGAAGGTAAAAACTCATTGACTATAGTTTGTAAACCATTAGTGAAAAATCACACTTGGGACGAAATGAATGTATTTCCAGGTTATATAAAAGTTTCATTACCTGCAGAACAGTGGAAACGTAGCACTTTTAGTGGTTTAGCACAAGTGATTGTTCAAAGCACAGGTGAGCCTGGATCAATTGTTCTGAAAGCTACCTCTGATGTTGCTAAGGAAAATAAAGTAGAAATTATTGCAAAGTAATAGTAATAAGTTCAGAGATGATAGGACTACTCTGTTAATGCATATCACTTTCTCAAATATTTTTTATTTGAGAAGTGGTATGTTTTTTTAAATCAAAACTTTTTTGTTGAAAAATGCAGATGCAAAAATGTTTTACTTGGAGAGGAGAATGTTGTGGATATTGAAATTTTAAATAAGGAGACTCTTTTAAGGTAAAAGAAAATCCATTATCAAAAAAAGCCAATTTTAATTTTTAATATTTAGTTACTATGTTATTAAAAAGAGTTCGTTTATCTGCACTATATCTAATTTTAGTTGTCGCACTTTTGTCGTGCGGAAGAGGAAAATCAACCTCAATATCTCAAAACTATGATTTTTTTGATAGCTCTTTCGATGTTGAAACAAGAATTGATGATTTGCTTTCTAAAATGACTCTGGAAGAGAAAGTTTCTGCATTGAGTACTGATCCATCTGTCCCACGATTAGGTGTAAAAGGCTCAAGACATATTGAAGGTTATCACGGTGTTGTAATGGGAGGACCAGCAAATTGGGCACCAAAAGGTAAAGAGCAAATTCCTACAACTCAATTCCCACAAGCTTATGGTATGGGTGCTACGTGGAATGTTGATTTGGTCGAAGAGATGGGTGAAGTGCAGAGTGTCGAAGCACGATATATTTTCCAAAGTCCAGAGTATAATAAAGGTGCATTGGTAATTAGAGCACCAAATGCAGATTTAGGGCGTGACCCACGTTGGGGGCGTACAGAAGAAGTATTTGGCGAAGACCCTTTTTTAGTTGGAGAATTATCTCTTGCATTTTCAAAAGGTTTGCAAGGAAATCATCCAAAATATTGGCGGACTGCAGCTTTGCTAAAGCACTATTTAGCCAATAGCAACGAAGATGGACGTGATAGCACCTCTTCAGATTTTGATGAGCAATTATATTATGACTATTATTCATATCCTTTCCGAAAAGCTATTGTAGAAGGCGGTGTTAACGCTTTTATGGTGTCATATAATGCAATAAATGGAATTCCATCGCATATTCATCCATATAATAAGGAAGTTGTTATGCAAAAATGGGGATTAGATGGAATAATATGCACAGACGGTGGTGGATATCGTCTTCTTGTTACTGCCCACAAAGCTTTTGATACTTATGAGGAGGCTGCAGCCGAAATTATTAAAGGTGGAATAAATCAGTTCCTTGATGATTATAAGGAAGGTGTTGAAACTGCACTCAAAAAAGGATTGTTGACGGAAAAAGAGATTGATGAGGTGTTGCGAGGAGTTTATAGAGTAATGATTAAATTAGGACTATTAGATAAAAATGAAGATAATCCTTATGAAAGAATAAACTCTGACGAGATAAAAACAGCACCTTGGAATAGCGAAAAGCATAATAACATTGCTCTTCGCGCTGCACAAGAATCAGTTGTTTTATTAAAAAATGATGGTTTATTACCACTTAATAAAAACAAAATTGAAAAAATTGCTGTTATTGGGTGGCTTGCTGATACGTTGTTGATTGATTGGTATGGTGGCGTTTCGCCAAATCCCATAACACCTTTAGCTGGACTTAAGAATAAGTTGGGTGAGCAAAAAATAGTCTATGCAAAAGACAACCTATATAATGTAGCTGTAGAGGCTGCAGAAAGTGCTGATGTGGCAATAGTTGTTTTGGGTAATAACCCTATAACCATCGATAAATGGGCCGATAGTCCAGATCCTGCGCAAGGCAAAGAAGGGATTGATAGAAAATCATTGCATCTATATGATGAATCTCTTGCTCAATGGGTGTTTGATGCAAATCCGAATACAATATTAGTTTTACAATCAAGTTTTCCGTATGCCATAAATTGGTCACAACAAAACTTGCCTGCCATATTGCATATAACTCACAGCGGTCAGGCTATAGGTGACGCTTTGGCTGATGTTATTGTTGGAGATTATAATCCTGCAGGACGATTAGTTCAAAATTGGCCAAAATCATTAAAAGATATTCCTGATATAATGGAGTATGATATTAGAAAAGGGCATACATATTTATATAATAAAAACGAACCACTTTATCCTTTTGGTTATGGATTAAGCTATTCAAAATTTGAATATAAAAATGTAGATGTTTCTGTAGATGAAGAAAATGTAACTCTTAAAGTTCAAATAAAAAATAACTCAGACTTTGTAGGTGATGAAGTTGTTCAAATTTATACTTCTTTCGATGCTGAAATGCAACCAATCAAAGCACTTAAAGGATTTAAACGAGTTAATTTTAATGCTAATGAACAAAATGAAGTTGATATAATCATCCCAATTGAAGAACTGAAAAATTGGGATATTAAAAAAGAAGCATACAGACTTCCAAATAAGACGGTTAAATTTCAAATAGGCTCATCTTCTGCAGATGTAAAATTAGTTGTAGATGTGATTTTAAAATAAATAATTGATAAAAATAAATCGTTTAATTTTTTAATATTTTTTTTGACAGCAAAGACATAAGTTTTACATAAAGGGCGAAGAGATTTATTCAATGATTCTCTGTGCCTTTGAGCCTTTGCGGTTAATTGTGTGTCATAAAAATCTCTAATAATCTATAAGTTAAAATTCTCATCTGTTTTTTCACTATATTTGTTCATATCAAAATAAAATAGATGAGTAGCACCAAAATATCAGTTCGTTTTTTTGAAGATTATGAGGTCAGAGCAATATGGGATGAAGAAAATGCCAAATGGTGGTTTTCGGTATTGGATATAGTTGCCGTTCTTCGTAATGAACCTGACTATGCTAAAGCTCGTAACTATTGGAAATATCTAAAAACTAAGTTGAGAAAGAAAACAATCAGTTGGTTAGTGCCACTAACCAACTCAAATTATTAGCAAAAGATGGTAAACGTTATAAAACAGATGTGCTCGACAGCAATGGCATTATCAAATTAGCAAAAAACTTTCCAAGTAATAGCTCGATGAAGTTTTTGGATTGGTTTCTATATAGCGACAATAGCATTGATGGTCAAAGCAAGAAGAAAGCTTACTCTCTTTTTAAAGGTAATATTCTTGATAATATTGAAGTTGGCACAGCAAAAGGTTTCGTATGAAAGCCGTCCTCTATGTCCCAAAAGTCTCAGAAAAATTTTATAACTAAAACACAACAAATTTTCATAAAGACAAAATGTTTTTGGGAATATTGTATTTTACAAATAGAATTTTAGCAATTTGTTTTAATAGCTTTTTTTTCATAATTTTATTATGAAATTAGTAGTGAGACACAAAAGACAGTATATGACAAACTATCTATTTGTCCCTAAAATTTTAAAAACAAAATTATGAATAGCAACTCTAACTCCAAAGGATTTATACCGCCCAATAGTGGCTATAGAAACCTGTTAAGTTTTCAAAAGGCAGAAATCATCTATGATGGTACTGTTTATTTTACTGATAGGTTTTTTGGAAAATATGACCGTACCGTAGGGCAAATGGTTCAAGCTGCAAGAAGTGGCAAACAGAATATAGCAGAGGCAAGCGTGGCGTCAGCAACTTCCAAAGAAACCGAAATTAAACTTACTAATGTAGCTCGTGCTTCGTTAGAAGAACTTTTAATAGATTATGAAGATTTTTTGAGAACTAAAAAACTTCCTATTTGGGACAAGAATCATAGGCTGTCGTTACGACTTCGTGAACTTAATAGAAAGCCAAATGCAAATTATGAAACATTTAAGAAAGCTATAGAAAATGAGAGTCCCGAAATTTGTGCTAATGCACTGCGAGGGCTTATAATTATTGCAACTTATTTACTTAACAGACAAATAAAATCTCTAGAAGAAGCATTTTTGAAAGAAGGTGGTTTACGTGAACGAATGACTAGAGCAAGAATAGAAAGTAGAAAGAAATAAGTAGATAGTTGTTGCTTTAATGATTTATAAAGTTTTTATTGAGTTCTTTTTAATCGAAACGATTTTTTTTATCTCTAATTCTTGAAAAATTAATTAATCACACTTCTAAGAAAAAAATCTTAATGTTGATAATCTCATTATATTATTAACTATAATATCTTGAATATTATTATTAATAATATAATGCCACTTTGTTTTAAATATCACATTTTTTCACTTTAAAAGTGTTAAAATTTAAATCTAAATAAAAGCACTTACCTATAATTATTTTTCATAATCGACTTCATTATACCTTTTAAAAAGTGCCGTAAGTAGAAGAATTATTATAATTAAAGGGTGTAAATAAAAAATTTCCCCTTTTTTAATAAAATTTTCCCCTTTGCTGCTTTTATCTTTCGCTATGTTTGAATTAACAAATTTTAAGCAAAAGGCAACAAAATTTGTAATTGTAGGTATTTATCTATTAATAATAGATATTTTTTTTAAAAAATTTCACTTCAAATGTTTATTTATGTTAAATAATCTTTTTATGCGAAAAAATTATGATTTATTAAAGCGAAATTTTATTCTAGCGCTTTTACTACTTCCTTTTTCGCTTTTGACATTTGCTCAAGAGCGACAAGTTGTAGGTAAGGTGATAGATGAAATGGGGTACGGAATCCCAGGAGTAAGTATTATTATTACTGGGACTACAGTTGGTACCATTACTGACTTTGAAGGTAATTACTCAATCTCAGCTGATGCTAATGCAACGCTGGAGTTTAACTTTATTGGGTTTGCGCCTCAGTCTATTGATGTTAACAACAGAACAAAGATTGATGTGGTATTGAAAGAAGATATCATGTCATTGGATGAGATTGTTGTGGTTGGTTATGGGCAGATGAAACGAACTGATGTTACTGGTTCAATGGTTTCTGTTTCTAGTGATGCTATTGAAAAAACAGTTGCTACATCTATTGATCAAGTTCTTCAAGGACGTGCAGCTGGTGTTCAGGTACAGCAAAACTCAGGAATGCCAGGTGGTGGATCTTCAATTAGAATTCGAGGAGTTAACTCACTGCAAGGTTCTAATGAGCCTATCTTTGTTATAGATGGTGTTGTTATTGATGCGTCAACTGGTTCAGCTTCAGAAAATGCTCTTTCGTCAATTAACCCATCAGACATTGTTTCGATGGATATTTTGAAAGATGCTTCTGCAACTGCAATTTACGGTTCGCGCGGTGCTAATGGTGTAATTATTATTACAACAAAGAGAGGAAAAAGTGGTGAGGCAAGAATTGTTTATGATGGAAGTGTTGGTATACAAGAGATGCCAAAAAAACTTGATCTTTTAAACCTCAGAGAATACGCAATTCATAAAAATGCTCGTGCAGATGCAGGAATTGTACAAGCTGATAACAACTTTATTAGACCTGAACTTCTAGGTAAAGGTACAGATTGGCAGGATGAGCTTTTCCAACAGGCAATAATGCATACGCATAACTTATCTATTTCTGGAGGAACAGATAAATCTACATACTCAATAGGTATGGGATATCTAAATCAAGAAGGTATTGCAATTGGTTCTGGTTTTGAAAGATATAACTTAAGCGGAAACTTTGATAGCCAAGTAAAAGATTGGTTCAAAGCGGGAGTGAATTTCGCATTAAGTAATTCAAATCAAAACGTAACAGTTGCTGAACAATCACTTATTGAAACAGCAATGAAGCAGACACCAAATGTGGCTGTAAGAAATGCAGATGGTAACTTTGACGGACCAGATACAGATATGTACGTGCAGACTAACCCTGTTGGTTTAGCTATGCTTCGTCAAAATGATAATGAAAAAACAGGAATTAGAAGTAATGTTTATGGAGAGATTACTTTTATTGATGGACTTACATTAAGAAGTGAATTTGCAAGTGATTTTGGAATTAATAATGGATATAAATTTAATCCATCATACTCTTTTGGAGCTATTAAAAATGATGTAGTTCAATCTGAGCGTTCAAAATCTTATAGTAAATTCTGGACATTTAGAAATGTCTTGAGCTACAATAAAATATTTGACAATGTGCATACTGTAAATGCAATGCTTGGTCAAGAGATGCAAAAAAGTCATTGGGAATATCTTTATGGATATCGTAGCGGATTTTTAAATAACTCTGCAAAAGATTTAAATGTTGGAGATGGAACAACTTCTCAAGCTAATGGTAATAGTGGTGGAAACTCAATTTTATCATATTTTGGAAGACTTTTCTACTCATTTGATGATAGATATCTATTAACAGTTACGATGCGTCGAGATGGTTCATCTCAGTTTGCAGAAGATAATAGATGGGGATGGTTCCCGTCTGCAGCTTTTGCATGGAGAATTTCTAATGAGTCTTTCCTAGAAGATAATTACACAATTAATAACTTAAAGCTAAGATTAGGTTGGGGTCAAGTTGGAAACCAAAATGTACCAAGTTATGCATATACTTCAACACTTGCCTCTGTAACAACTATTTGGGGAACTGGACAGATTAATGGTAATACAGCAAATCCGCTGTTGCAGTGGGAAACTACCCAATCTAGCAACGTTGGTCTAGACTTGAATCTATTCCAAAATAGAGTTGAGTTTATAGCTGATGTATATTATAAAAAGACAGATAACTTATTGTTAGAACTTCCTCTACCAGCTTATGTTGGTACTACAGGACAAGGTGCTTCTACACCACCATGGGCTAACATCGGTTCACTTGAGAACAAAGGTATTGAGTTAACTCTAAATACTGTAAACCTTGACAGAGGTGGTTTCCAATGGAGAACAAATGCAGTATTCTCTTTAAATAGAAGTGAGGTTCTAGAGTTAGATACTGAGTCTAGTACGATTGATAGAACTTTCCAACAAGGTTCTGATGTTGAAATCATAACAAGAACAGCCGTTGGTCAACCTATCGGTCAATTTTATGGATACAAAATCATAGGTAGATTTGACAAGGCTACTGATTTTTATTACAAAGATAAAGATGGTGCTATACGTGAAGTAGCAAGACCAAGCGGAATTCCTATTTCAGAAACAGGAGTTTGGATTGGTGACTATATCTTCCATGATAAAAATGGTGACGGAGTTATCAATGATGACGACAGAGATTTTATCGGAAATCCAGAGCCTAAATTTACTTACGGTCTTGGTAATACATTCTCGTATCGAGGATTTGACTTAACTGTCTATCTAAATGGCGCTTATGGAAATGATGTGATTAACTATCAAAGACGTTGGATGGAAAACCCACGTGAGAATCACAACTTGCTCAAGACAGCTTTAGATTATGCTATAATTGAGAAAATCAATCCAAATGGACCAGATGATGATTATAGAAATCTTCATGTTGTAGGTGGAAATGAACACATGCACCGTTTATCAGCTTCGTCTTCTAACGTTAACAATAGAATTAGCGATAGATTTATCGAAGATGGTTCATTCTTGAGAGTACAAAATATCACACTTGGTTACAATTTGCCTCGTAAGTGGGTAGAGCAAGTGAATATCCAAAATGTTAAATTGTCTGTGAATATTCAGAATTTATACACATTTACTAAATATTCAGGATATGACCCAGAAGTTGGTTCATACGGACAAGATGCTTTGATGAGTGGTTTTGATAACGCAAGATACCCATCGCCGCGCATTTATCAATTTGGTCTAAATCTTACATTTTAATTATTTTAATTGAATCAATATGAAATTACATAATAAAATAATATTTCTTCTAACTGCAATAGCTTTCATTTTTGCTAGTTGCGAAGATTTCCTAGATATTAAGCCAGATGATCGTCTTGTTTTAGAAAATTATTTTGAAAATAATGATGAGCTAAAGGCTGCTACCGCACCTTTATATAGCAAAGTGTGGTTCGATTTTAACGACAAGTTCTATTATGCACTTGGTGATGGACGTGCAAACAATCTGTTCGCACCATATTCAGACTATATTTATCCTTTTACTAACTTTACAGAGACAGCTTTAACCGGTCCTCTTGTGTTAGCATGGGGTTCACTTTATAATGTTATTGGTCAGTCTAATAATACTATTAATAATATCTCTAGCCTAGCAAGAGGTGTAACCGAAGAGCAAAAAAATGCTGCAATTGCCGAAGCACGATTTATGCGTGGTACTGCATATTGGTATTTGGCTTCTCTTTGGGGTGATGTAATTATTATTACTGATAACTCTCAGTTAGTTAACGATCCAATTGTTCAAAAGAACTCGCGCGAAGATGTTTTTGAATTTGCAATTAGAGATTTAGAATATGCTGCACTGCATTTACCTGCTTCAGCCGCTGAAAAAGGTAGATTAACAAAATGGAGTGCTTACGGTATGTTATCAAGAGTATATTTATCATATTCTGGATTGAAAGATATTTCAGACAGAAATGGTGGAGTTAGAAACTCAGAATACCTTGAGCTTGCTAGAAAGGCTGCACAAGTAGTTTGCGAAGAGAGTGGTTTAAAACTAAATGATGATTATGCTCATCTATTTAATCTTGAAGGAAATAACGATTCAGAATCTTTATTTGCGCTTCAGTGGGTTGGCGGAAGCACAGAGTATGGTATCACAAACACACAACAAGCTTATTTTGCATGGAACTCTGAAATTACTGGAGATGATGCAGCTTGGGGATATTACACTTTCGCTTCGTGGGATATGATTAACGAATATGCCGCGCAAGATACACTGAGAAGAAAAGCAACTTTTACAACATATGGAACTTTCTATCCAGAATTAGTAAAAGCAGCTGGTGGATATCTATATGAAGATAAAGATAGAGCAAATGTTAAGAAAGGTGTTGTTGGTTCAGGAAAAGATACTGATGGTGTGGTTCAAAGAATGAACTCAGGTTTAACAACAAAAATGTTAAGATTATCAGAGGTATATCTTATTTATGCTGAAGCTATCTTAGGAAATAATGCTTCAACTAATGATGCAGAAGCTCTAAAATATTACAATTTAGTAAGAGAAAGAGCAGGAATGCCAGAAAAAAATTCTATCACTTACGAAGATATTCGTTATGAGAGAAGAATTGAGTTGGCTATGGAAGGACAATATTGGTACGACCTTGTAAGAAGATCTTACTATAGAGAGCAAGAAGTTCTTAACTATCTGAATGATACGCAAGAGAGGTCGATGCAATATGAGTTTGATACTGCTGCTAATAAGTATGTTGCAAAAGAGACAAATACTGCTCAGCAGGTAGCAACAGCAACAGCAGAAACTCTTCTGTTACCATATCCTGAGACAGAAACAATTCAGAATCCAAACCTTAAAGAAGCTCCAGTTAAATATGAGTTTACTGAAGAGAGGATAGTTTTATTTGAATAAATTTTCTTATGAAATTTAAAAATATAGATATGAATAAAATATTTAAAAATATATGGCTATTAATGGGGTTTGTAATTATAGCATCACTTGCTGTTAGTTGCGATGATGATACAGACCCGCATGCAGGCACAAAAGTTATTGTAGATAAAATTTATTTGCAAGATGCAGAGTCGTCAGTACCAGATAGGGAAGTTGATTTTGTAAGACTTGGACAAACTATACGAGTAGAAGGTTCAGGATTCTTAGGAATGAGAAGAATTTATGTAAATGGTTATGAGACTTATTTCAATCCTGTATTACTCAGTGATAATTCAATGCTACTTCAAGTAAGTGGAAAAACTCCAACTGTTGAAGCAGAAGAGGATGAGAGAAATACCATAAGATTTGTGAAAGCATCTACTGAGACAACTCATAACTTTTTAGTTAGAGATGCTGCTCCTTCAATCTCTTCAATATCTCACACAATGCCTTTAGCTGGCGAAGAGATTACAATTTTTGGTTCAGGTTTAATTGAGATTAATAAAGTGGTTTTCCCAGGAGACATAGAAGTTACTGAAGGTATAGAATCAGATGAGAAAGGTAAATTTATTGTTGTAACTGTTCCAGCTGGCATAACAGAAAGTGGTTCTCTGTTTGTTGTAGGAGCAAATGGTGCAGCATATTCACCAGCCTACTTTAACTTCAAAGAGGGGTTAATCCTTGATTTTGATGGTAATGGTGCTCATGATTTTTGGGGTGATGGAGAAAGCATGATTCAAGATACTGATCTATTATCTGATGTTATTGGTGATGTTAATGTTTCTCAGGGTACTTATGTAGCCCACAGACCAGAGAGAGTTGAAACTTTTTCTCAAGCAGCTAATCGTCGTTCAGAGGTGTGGGCTTCACCTGCTGATTGGAGATCTGACTATGCTGGAATTATTTCTCCAGACAAGCCAGTTACTGAATTAGCATTTCAATTTGACATATATGTTCCAGAGCCTTGGGCAAATACTGGTATATTAAAAGTGTTGTTGATAAACAATTATAATGGTGGAGAGTGGGCAGGATATACCTACAACTATATACCATGGTTGGAGAACAAAGAAGTAGTTCCTTTCCAAACAGAAGGTTGGACTACAGTAACAATACCTTTTAATAAAATGTATGCTTTCAGTGACCCAAAAGAGGGAGAGACATTTACTTTTGATAATATACTTGTAGCTCGTGAAGAGGCAACATATTCTCAATTTGGATTCTTTTTCGACAACCCAGATTTCACGCTAGCTGATGTTACAGGAAGTTCTTCTGACGAAGATGTGGAATTTGAATCATCACCTTTTAAAGGTCAAGTATATACAGATAACTGGAGAATAGTTCCTCTAGATAAACCTGTTTATTCTGATTTTCCTGACGAAGAAGATGAGGTATCAGAAGACGAAGAGTCTGATGAATAAATAAATTGTTATTTAAATAATAAAAATGAATATTATGAAAAATAAATATATTTCACTGTTATTAATTCTTCCTTTTCTATTCCTCTATTCTTGTTATGATGATAAGATGGAGTGGGTTGAGGTAGATAAAGATAGCCAAATATCTGAAGGGGAAATTCCTCTTCAGATGGCAGAAAAAATTGCTCGATATGAAGCGCTAAAAAACTATGCGTCGTTTAATTTAGGAATAGGTGTTGATTTAGCAACCTACTTAGATAATGATGTGTATGCTGCAATTGTAAATGAAAACTTTCATGAAGTAGTTATTGGATACGATATGAAACACGGTCCAATGGTAAAAAGTGATGGTACTATAAATTTTGATAGAGTTGATGCATTTATTGCAAAAGCAAAACAAAATGGATTAGGTGTATATGGACACACACTTGTTTGGCACCAAAATCAAAATGCATCCTATTTAAATAAATTAATTGCTCCAGAAATTATCCCAGGCGCATCAGGTGAGTCTCTCTTGGACATATCTGATTTAAAAGCTGGTGACTTTAGTGAAGATTGGGATTTAGCAAATCCAAGTGGTGGTATTTCAGTCGTTGAAGGTGAAGGAATTGGAGGAGGAAATGCAATAGAAATGATTGCAGGAACTGTATCTAATCCATGGGATTTGCAGTTACTTACTCCAAGTATTCCTGCTATTGAAGATCATACTTATGAAATATCATTTTTTGTAAAGTCTGATGAGCCAGGTGAAGCAAGAATTTCATTTCAAGGGTTAGACAATAATTATCCTTGGAAAGATTGGTTAGATGTTGGTACTGAAACTGAATCTTTTCAAACAGATGCTACATGGAGAGAAGTTAAATTTACAATAAATGATTTTGTAGATTTAGAGATTAAAATTGCTTTTGATTTTGGATATATTTCTGATGTTACGTATTATATTGATGTAAATACTCTAAAAGTTATTGATACTGATGGAGAAAGTGAAGCATTCAATTATCTAACTAATGGTAAATTTGAAGAAGATGGTCTAGACGGTTGGGTGGTATATAATGGAGGTGATGATGTGTTGTCGTTAGCTACTACGCCTGATGTTTATCAAGGAGAAGGAGCTATGAAAGTAGAGCATTCATTAAATGAACCTACTGATCAATGGAAAGTCCAGATACATTCAGACTTTTTTGATGTGTTGCCAGAGGGTGATTATACTATTTCCTATCAGATAAGATCAGAAGCACCAGGAAAAGTTAGATGTTCCACAACTGGAACAGCCCGATATCAGGGAGATCAAGATACTGGGTTAGAATGGACGCTGATAACATGGGATATTACGTCTGATGGAGCTATAGATGGTTTAAATTTTGATCTTGGTGCTGTTGCAGGTACTTATTATATTGATAATGTTCTTGTTACACCAAAAGAGGTAGAGCCTGCTCCAAAACTCAAATCAGGTCCAACTTATATCTATAAAACTGAAGAAGAGATGGAACAAATCATTGGTGACGCAATGGAGTTTTTCATTACAGAAATGATGAAACATTACAAAGATGATGTTGATGCATGGGATGTTGTAAATGAGCCAATGAAAGAGAATGGTCAATTAAGAGATGGTGAAGTTGCAGAATTAGAGAGTGATGAGTTCTATTGGGTTAAGTATTTAGGTAAAGATTATGCTGTTAAGGCATTTAAAACTGCACGTGAGAATGCTAAGCCTGGTGATAAACTCTTTATCAATGACTATAATCTTGAGCATAGTATTGCTAAATGTGAAGGAATTATTGACTATGTAAATTATATTGAAAGTCAAGGGGCAACTGTTGATGGTATCGGTACTCAGATGCATATTGGCATTGAAACTAATAAAGATAATATTAGAGAAATGTTTGAATTACTGGCAGCTTCTGGTAAATTAATTAAAGTAACAGAGCTTGATATTAGAGTAAACACTGATGCGCCAAGTGCAGATCATTTTGAGCAACAAGCTGAAATGTACCAATATGTAGTAGATACGTATACAGAGGTAATTCCTGAGGCTCAACAGTATGGTATTACAGTTTGGGGAGTTAGCGACCATGCAGATGAGCATGAGTACTGGATTCCAGACGATGCACCAAATATTTGGGACGCAAAATATCAAAGAAAGTTATCTTACAAAACTTTTGCTGATGGTCTTGCAGGTAAAGATATTAGTGAAGATTTTACTGGTGAACTGATTATTGATGAAGATGATTCATCAGAAGAGGAGAACGAGGAAGAAGAATAAGAATTAAATTATTTCATCCACAATAGTTTTAATTATTAATAATTTTTTTACTCATAGGTCTGGGCATTTGCTCAGACCTTTTTTCTTGGATAGTTTTATCGATTATTCTTTTCTTGAGGACCACATTGGGATATTTAAAAACAGATGAAAGCAAGAAGGGTTTGGGGTATTACGTGGTGGAAATAGTAGAAAAATATAGAAATAGAAAATTGGGGCTTATTATACATTTTGTAAAATGTATAGATTTTCGATGATTATCTTTATATTAATTATAGATTCATTTTTGTTAAAAAGTCTTAAGTTGGGGTTTTGGCAATATTTCGCTAAATATATTTTAGAACTGTATATTTTACTATTAAAAACATTTCTATTACTAACTCTTTTAACTTTTTCTGATTTTTGAATGCTTTGTCTAATGCGGGTTTGTGCTGCTTTTATTTATCGGTTGAGATAGTGCTTCATTTTATAATAATATGTAAAAAATACCACCTTTTCTTAATAAAATTACCCCTTTGTTTATAATTCTACCCTAATTTTTGTCTAATAGTGTTAAATTTTGTTTACAGAATTTAATATTCAACAACTATTTATAAACAATTTTTAAACCTGTTTTATGATGAAGATAAAATCAAAATTATTCAGGAGTAGTTTAATGCTATTTCTTTTCACCTTTATCTCTTTTGGGGCATATTCTCAGGAGATAACAGTAAAAGGTACGATTACTGATGAGAGCAATTTTCCTTTACCATCAGTAAATATTATAGTTGCAGGAACTACGCAAGGTACAGTTTCCGATTTTGATGGAAACTATTCTATTGTTGTACCACAGGACGGCTCTTTAGAGTTTAATTTCTTAGGATTTTCAAAGCAAATAATTCCTGTGAATGGTCAACAAACAATTAATGTAATACTTCGTGAAGACTTAATGCGCTTAGATGAGGTTGTAGTGGTTGGTTATGGTGTTCAGCGTAAGAGTGATATCACCGGATCAATAACTTCAGTTGATGTTGAAGCTATTAGAGATGTAGCTTCATCTAACATTATTAAGTCTCTGCAAGGAAAAACAGCTGGTGTTGAAATTCAAAACATCGGTACAAAGCCTGGTGCAGGTGCTCAAATTCGTATTAGAGGTAACCGTTCATTAACAGCAAGTAACGACCCGTTACTAATTGTTGACGGAATTCCTTTTAGCGGTAGTTTGAGTGACATTGCCACAGACGACGTTGAATCCTTTGAGATTTTAAAAGATGCTTCCGCTACAGTGATTTACGGTTCTCGTGGTTCTAACGGTGTTATAATTATAACAACCAAAAGAGGTCATGAGGGTAAAGCAAAAGTAACTTATAATGGTTATGGTGGTTTGAGCAAAGTTTCAAAATATTATGATGTATATGATGGCGAAGGTTTTATGAAACTTAGAGATGATGCTGGATTTACTGCATGGTCACAAGATGAAATAGAATCTATGATGACTGGTCGTCAAACAGATTGGCAAGACATTGGTTTCCAGTCAGGTATTGTAAATAGTCACGAGCTTGGTGTAAGTGGTGGAAATGAAACTACAACTTACTCTATGTCAGTTGGCTATTATAATGAGACCTATATTATACCTCAAATGGGATATAATAGAAACAATGCAAGAATTTCTGTTGACCATAAGGTTACAGATTGGTTAAAAATTGGAATCTCTACAATGAATAACATTGCAATAACTGATGGTGAGAGCGCAGACCCTACTTGGTCATTAGTTTCTCTTTCGCCTTTAGCTAGACCATATAAAAAAGATGGTACATTGAATGAGCAGCCAACTTATGGTACAGATGATACATACAACCCATTAACATTGCAAGATGAAACAAGATGGGGAGAGCAGAGAAGAGCATTTAGTTCATTTAATACTGGTTATATCTTAGTTGATATATGGAATGGAATTCAGTATAAATTTAATGGTGGTGTTGACTTTAGAACAAATAAGTACAACAGATATAACGGAAGTGATACGCCATTCGTAAACGGTATGCAAAATAATGCTACTCTACAAAATTCTGACAACTATGCTTGGACTATTGAGAATATGATTCTTTGGGAAAAGCAATTAGGTGCTCACAGAATTAGCTTTACAGGTATGCAATCAGCAGAAAAGAGTACTAGTACTTCTTCAAGATTTGGAGCTACAGACATTGCTGCAGACTACTTACAGTACAATAACTTTTATTTAGCTGATGTTGTTCAAGCTTCTGATAGAGATAACTATTTCTCAGAGTGGAGACTACTTTCATACATGGCAAGGGTAAACTATTCATATTTTGATAGATATATCTTAACATTAACTGGCCGTATGGATGGTTCTTCAAGATTAGCTAAAGGTAATAAATGGCATTCATATCCAGCAGTTGCTCTTGCTTGGAACGTAAATAATGAGTCATTTATGCAAAATGTTGACTTCTTAACTCAGCTTAAAGTGAGATTAGGTTATGGTCAAACATCTAACACTTCTATTGACCCATATCGTACATTAGGTAGCTTAGCTACAACTAAATATAGCTATGGTGATGCTGGAGTTTCAGGATACTACATTAGAACACTACCAAATCCAAACTTAGGATGGGAGTATACAACATCGTATAACGCTGGTATCGACTTTGGTTTCTTTGGTGGAAGATTATCTGGTTCGGTTGATGCTTATTTACAAGAAACTAGTGATCTGTTATTAGCTAAATCACTTCCATACACTACTGGTGTTACAGGTTCATTCCTTGAGAATATTGGAAAGACTGAAAACAAAGGTCTAGAGTTCGTACTTAATGGAAACATACTTTCTGGAAGAGGAACTAGTGGCGTGAGATGGGATATAAATGCTAACGTATTCTTAAATCGTGAAAAAATTGTTGCCCTACAAGAAGGTGTAACACAAGATGTTGGTAATGGATGGTTCGTTGGTCAGCCAACTACAGCAATCTATGACTACAAAAAACTAGGCATTTGGCAACTTGGTGAAGAAACTGCAGCTGATGTTTACGGTGCAAAACCAGGTGATATAAAAATTAATGATAAGAATAATGATGATCAAATTACTCCAGATGATAGAGAGATTATTGGTTCACAAGAGCCTACTTTCTCAGGAGGTTTAACCTCAACTTGGGAGTATAGAAACTTTGACTTGTCAGTAGTTAGTTACTTTAGAGTAGGTGGAACTATCATTAGTACATTACACATGCCTAATGACTATTTGAACAGATTAGATGGTAGAAGAAATCAGATAAAAGTTGATTACTGGACGCCTGACAATCCAACAAATGCTTATCCACGTCCTAAACAAGATCCAGGACCATATACTAATACATTAGGATATTTTGACGGTTCGTTCTTAAAAATTAGAAGTATAAACTTAGGTTACACTTTCAAAAATCTAGCTCAAACAGGATCTAGATTAAGAGTATACGGTTCTGTTGCAGATCCATTTACATTCTTCTCACCTTATTTGAAAGAGGGTGGAGTTAATCCGGAGCCTACTTCAAGAGGAGAATATGCAAATGATGCAGTAGGTATTCCAAATAGAAGTTTAACTATTAGTTTGAGTACACCACCTACAACAAGATATATTTTTGGTGTTAACTTCTCATTCTAATTTTGAGAGATATAATTAGTTGAATATAAAAAACCACGATTATGAAAAAATATAATGGTAAATATATATTTCAGAATATGGTTCATATAAAAACATTCATACAGATGAAAAAAACAATTTATAATATAGCAATTTTGGCATTGATGCTTATTTTGATGCCATCTTGCAGCGATTTTCTTGATGAAGATCCAAAATCTCAACTCTCTACCGACTATCTTCAGTCTGCCGAGGGAATTGAGAGTGCAGTAAATGCAGCCTATTCATCATTAAGGTTATTTTATACAGGTGGTGGTAGTGAAGCTGGAATTAAATTTACTGCTTATGGTACAGATGAGTGGCAATTAGGTCCAGATGGTAATGCAGTTTTAAGTGAATATAGAGATGGTATTATTTCTGCAGGTATTTCAATGGCTTGGACATGGGGGTATACTGAGGGAATAAATCCATGTAATGCTGTTGTTCAGTTTGCTCCAGATGCAGCTATGGACGAAAAAGATAAGACTTTTGCTATTGCACAAGCTCGTTATCTACGTGCATTTTGGTATTTCATTTTAACTCAAACTTATGGTGAGGTAACTCTTACTTTAGAGCTTGCAGAAGATGCAAAAACTACAGCTTCTAGAAATAGTTTAAAAGAAGTTTATGATGCAATTCTTGCAGATGTTGATTATGCGGTAGAAAATTTACCAGATAGAGCACCTGTAAAAGGTAAGGCTACTAAAGCTGCAGCTTTACATTTGCGTTCTAAGGTATATCTAGCAAAAGCTACAAATAATAAAGTTAAAGAAGATAGCGATTATCAAAATGCTTATGATGATGCTATGGCAATCATTGATAATCAAGCTGAATTTGGGTTAGAGATTTATCCTGATTTCTTTGATATGTTCTATCCAAACAATGAGCATAACAGCGAAACTATATTTACAGTAGAAAGAAATGCTGACCCATTATATAATAATGGAAAAGATGACGACTGGAGAAGTAATATGGCAAGCTTCTATTATAGACCAAACTACAACGTTCACGTAGCTGGTTTATCAAGATCTACAGACTATTATTATGGCCGTCCGTGGCACAGGCTACGCCCTACAGATTATATGTTAGACCATGTTTTTGCTGATAGAACAAATGATACAAGATATCACAGTTCATTCCAAACAGTATGGTTATATAATGATGCAGCAGAAATTGATGATCCAAATTTCCAAGTGGGAGATACCGCTATTTGGTTACCAGGTTATGAAGCTGGGTTTAATGCTAATGCTCATGCAAAATTAATATTTAAGCCAAGTGAATATTTTGGAGGTTCAAATAGTCAAGATTTATCAATATATCCTTCATTAAATAAGTTTAATGATATTGATAGACCAACAACTCCAGATCCATCAGTAAGACCAATTGTTATTTACAGATTGGCTGAAACATATTTAAATGCTGCAGAAGCTGCAATGTATTTAGGTAAAGCTGATGAAGCTAGAGACTTAGTGGCAGTTGTACGTGAAAGAGCCGCTTTTACACCTGAAAAATCACAGTTAGAAGTTGCTCAAGCTGCTCAAAGACTTGTTGCAGCAATACCACCACTTGATGCTAGTGATGCAGCAAGAAACTGGTTATTAGACGAAAGAATGAGAGAACTTGCAGGTGAGTTTACTAGATGGTATGACCTTACACGTTCTGTTACAGAAGATGGTACAAGTCAATTAGTAGCTAGAATCAACGACCACTTGCCAAGTGTAGGATATCCAATTCCAGCAAGTGGTAATGTTCAAGATTATCACGTGCTAAGACCAATACCAGTTGAGCAAATTGACTTAACAACAGGTGAACCATATCCTCAAAATCCTGGATATTAATACTGTATTATTAAATTTTTTAAAAAGAGAAATATGAAAATATTTAAAAATATATCCAAATCTATAGTGGTGTTGCTTTCTCTGGCAGTAATTATGTCTGCATGTATGGATAATAGCGACCCTATGGAAGAAAGTATCTCTATGCTTAATGAGAATATTCAAGAACTTGATAAAACTATTGCAAGCCCAGGAGATATCGTAACGGTAACAGGTAAAAACCTAGACAAGGTTTTTAAAATTATGCTTGGTGATAATGTTTCAATAGTTCCATTTGAAGCAAAATCATCTACAACTTTAGAATTTACAATACCAACTTCTGCACCTTTGGGTGATGTAGTGGTAATAAATTTCTTTTTCCAAAAACAAGGATTAGCTCAAAGATATATTGAGATTATGTCGCCTCCAGTGGTACTTGGATTTTCTCCAATTGCTTCTTTAGGTAATGAGCCTTGTAAAGTAATGGGTGCCGAGTTGTACAAAGCTGTTGATGTATATGTTGGTGATGTTAAAGTTGATTTTGAATTGATAGATGATAAGAATTTTATCATACAAAATTTACCAACCATCACTGATGGAGACTTAATTAAAATTATTGACGAAACAGGTGCAGAGCATTTATCACAAGCTGGATTTGTAAGAGCAACTGAGATATTAGTTGTGGATTTTGATTCAGAAAGTGACTACTATACAAGCATGAGTCCAAATGGTAATATGACAACTGCTACAGAAGTTTCAGGATTGCCACCTTATAATAAGCATTATTCATTTGAATTTAAAGATGAAAATACAAGCTGGGGTGGAAACTTGGATTTATATTTTGAAAATATCTCTTCAGAGTATGACGATAATTCAAAAGTGTGGCTATACATAGATCTAAAACTTTCAGATAATCTTAAAGATAATAAGAAAACAAGATTGATGGTTGAAGGGCCTGCTAATGTTTATGGTGAGGATTTCCTAGTTACCACTGAGTGGCAAACTTTTAAAGTAAAGCTTAGTGACCTATACACAGGTTATGGTAATGGTGATGAGGTTGGAGCTACGCCAATAATGGCAAACCTTAAAGGAGTTAAAATACAGCCTCCTCTTCAAGCCGCAGAAAGCAATTTTGGGAAATTACTATTTGTAGACAATGTTAGATTTATTGTTGAAGAGTAGTTATAGTAGTTTTTATAATAGATAAAATATAAAAATATGAAAAAGAAAAATATAATTCGTTTATTATCATTGTTGGGCATATTTTCAATGATAGCTTTCACAGCTTGTGATGAGGCTGAAGGGCTATCTACCGACCCAGTAGATATAAAACATGACTTTACATTCTCGCCAGAAGCGGGATATCCAGGTCAAATTGTAACTATATCTGGTACGGGCCTAAATGATGTGAAAAAAGTTTCAATTGGAACAGCTGAGGCTAAAATTGTAGATCAAGATAATGAGAAGCTTAGAGTTGAGGTACCAGTAAAAGCTTCAACAGGTAAGATCTTTTTAACTTTTGAAAATAAAGTGTACACATCTGCCGAAATTTTTGGAGTATCTTCAAGTCTAGTTCCTACAATTACTGATTTTTCACCAAAAGAAGTAAGTAGAGGCGGAGAAGTAACTATCCAAGGTTCAGTTTTAAACCGTGTTAAATCTGTTTTCATAAATGATGAGGTAAATGAAATTTTAGATATGGGTGAAGATTTTATAAAAATCAAAATCCATGGTGACTTTACCACAGATTTAATTGTTGTTACCTATGATTACACTACTGATTACGGAATGGAGAAAGAGGCAAAATCTCAAAGTCCATTTGAGTTAGTATTGTTGTTGCCATCTATAGAGTCAATTGATGATAATGTAGATGTATTAAGTTTAAACATTGGTGATGAGCTAAGAATTAGAGGTAATGCATTTGATTTGCTAAATAATATTTTATTTGGTGATGTTGAAGCCGATGAATTTGAAATCAAAGAAGATGAAGGTGGTAAATATGTGAGTGTGAAAGTACCAGCAGGTGCAACTACTGGAAAAATTATTTTCCAAGCTGATGATGGTGATTTTGAATCTCCAAACTCATTTAGAGTGTTATTACCTTCAATTGCATCTTTCACACCAGAAAAAGGCTCTCCTCAACCAGGTGAAATTAGACCTTTTGCAATCTCAGGAGCTAATTTAAATGAAGTTACAGAGGTATATGTTGGTGAAAGTTTAGCTGAAATAATTAGTCAATCAAACAATCAGTTATTACTATCTATTGATGGTGATGCTAATGGAGTTGTTGCACTACATTCTGCAAACGGAATTGTTAATAGTATTGCACCATTTGCTTTTGTTGGTGATTTCTGGGTTACTGACTGGGATGCAAATCACTCTCCAGTATTTGATAGATTTGCAAGCAATAATATTGGTGGTGGAATTACAGACGCTATAGTAGAAGATGGTGGAAATAATTATGCACAAATTAAGATGTCTAATCTTGAGCATAGCCAATCGTTCTACTTATGGGGTACTGAATCAAATGATGACAGATTCAAGCTATATGTTTCAAATCCTGTTGGAGTTTACTTCGAGTTTGACGTTAAAGTTGAAGAGGTTGACGAGGCTATTCTAGATGAAAATGGTAATATTCAAGTTAAAATATTTACCATGGATTCTAAAGGATGGAGTGCAGATGTTCCTTATTCATATGGAGCAAGTAGTCCTATTGCTGAAATTAGCGGTGATGGTGAATGGAATCATGTTAGATTACATTTAAATGATTTTACACCTACTGGCGGTGATGGCGGTGCTGGTTCTGGTTTATATACAATGGAACAAGGAACTGCAATACCCGGAGCTCATGTCTTCCCAAATAGCTTGCGTATTATGACATTCTTGTTTGGATATAATACAGATGAAGTCGCAAAAACAGACTTAACTATCGGACTTGACAACATCAAATTTGTAATAGAATAATAATTTAGCATAGAATTATTATTTAACAGGGAGGGTGGCTTTTTAGCCACCCTTTTTTAATTCTTATTAAGTTAAATATACTATCCAGAATTTAATAATAATTACACTTTTACCCTCAATTAGCTTCGATGAACACTGTTTCTCAAAGGGTGATGATAATCAGCATCTAATTATGAACTAGCGCATTCCTAATTGTCGTAACTTCATTTTTAGATAGCTAAAGACCTGTGTTGAAACTGCACATTTATAATATTCTTAAAACAAAATATCTTTAATAACGACCATCCTTATTTAAGTTTTTAGCAAAAACCTTTAATAGCAGGCAGTCTTATTAAAGAAAATTTTAAGGTGTTTATAAATCTTACATTAATAAAAAAAAGGGGACAGAGTTAAACTCTATCCCCTTTTAAGTGAAAAACAATAAATTTATCTAATTATAATTTTAGTTGTGTAGTTATTATCATCTGTTGTTACAACAACGATATATACTCCAGAATTTAAATTACTATTTATAGTATGTTCACCTGAATTTATAAAGTTTTCACTGTAAACTGCCATTCCTCTGGTATCATAGACTGTGAGCCTGCTGTTTTCTGAAGGAATAGTAACTGTAAATAATCCATTTGATGGATTTGGATATAGATCATACTCAAGCTTAGCTTCATCTGCTATTGTAGAAGACTTAACTCTCACTAAGTTAAACATCTGGTTAGTAGCACCGCTAATGCACTCCCACTGAATTACATTTGCACCATTTGCTGTAGATCTCGCCTCAACATCTAAGCATTTTCCGCTATTCTTTGGTATGATTCTGAATCGGCCAGTTCCTGCATTTTGGAATTTAAACTGCTGTCCTTCGCCAGACCAGTACTCCCAAATATGAACGTTAGCACCGTTAGAAGAAGAAACATTATCTATGTCTAATGCTTTAGAATTAGCAATTACAGGTGTAATTCTGTGCCATTCGCCACCAACATTTGTAATATTAAATTGCTGTGTGCCACCATTCCAATAATCCCACTGAACTATGTTGGTGCCATCGCTTGTGCCCCAGTTATATACGTCAAGTGCTTTGCCGCTATGTACTGCAACAATTGAATATGTACCATCAACATTTGTTGTATTAGAAGAACTGTCACCTGAACTGCTTGAACCATCTGAATATGCTATTTGCATATAATACAAGTTGGCCATGTCAGCCTTTGTAATGTCGTGGCTACCAGAGCTTAGATTTAGATTTAATATTCCTGATGATGCATAGTGATTTGTTCCATCCACTTTAATTCTTCCACCAAAATTGCTATTAAATACTAATGTTAAAGTTCCTGCTTGTGACATATTAAACTTGATAGATGTTGACGACTCTATCTTTAAGCACTGTGTCAATGTCATACCATTATAACTAACTGTACCTTTTGATGTTGAAAGGTTTCCAGTAATATTATAGAATGAACTATTCTTACCAGATTGAGTAAAGTTATGTGCTAAACCGCCTGTTGCTGGAGGTGTTGTATTTCCACCACCTGCATCTGGAGGAGTTACTGGAGGAGTTGTTGTTCCGCCAAACTCAACTGCACCTAAGTCTGGAGCCGAACCATTGTATGTAATACCAGAAGATGTTACTCCTGCATCAATCAATGGACTACCGCTTTTTAGATTTAAAAATCCATTTGAAGTTGGAGCACTATTAGGACCTGGTGTCATCGTAACAAAGTCTGAACTTTTTGCTACATACGGCCAGTTTCTATAATTGCCAGTTAGAGCATTTGGAGCATTTGCATTTCCAACAATTCTATCTGTATGATTTCCGTTGAATGAAACACAATTTTTAAAAACGTGAGATGCATTGTCGCGAGTGTGGAAGTTATAATCACCATTATTATATGCTGTAAGGTTAGTAAACTCCATACTTCCAATGTTTCCATTGTCTGTAAAACCATGTTTCCCATTATTAAAAGCTATACATCTTCTTAAGATATGATTTACTTTATTACTTGAAGAGCCAAGTTTAAAACCATTTTTATCTCCACCTCCAGATGTTGTACCATTGGTCAATGTTCCGTTGCTATGCGCAACACAGTTTTCTAAAAGAATTGCACCAATAGGACCAGTATCAGATTTTGTATATAAATCCCAACCATCATCAATATTGTGATGAGCAATACAATCTCTAAAAATATTTCCAGTACCACAAGTTAACTTTGCAGCAAAGCCATCAGCATCCTCATTTTTTGAATCTCTATTGTCATAAGATTCACAACCAACTATTAGGTTGTTAGAAGGCCAGTCGGAAATTGTTTTTTGAGAACTGCTGTATCTACTTAATTGCAGACCAGAATCACTGTTGTTTCTAAAAACACAATTTTCAATGATGTTATTATTTCCTGATAATAACATACCATTATCTCCTGCTCGTTCAATAGTAATTCCTTTCCAATGCCAATAGTGAGCATCTTGAACTACTCCACGACTTGATGAGTTTTCTACACCATCATATCGTAGAACGGGCTTTTCTGAGTTATAAGCAAAAACATGAATCTTTTTAGATGCTGTGCCGCTTTTGTCGCGTTTAATTACTAATGACTTAACTGTCATATTGTAAGTGCCACCGCGAAGGTAGATGTAATCACCAGGTGAGACTACAGTTACAGCCTTTTCCAGTGTTTTGAATGGACTGTTTAAAGAACCATTGTTTGAATCATTGCCATTTGTTGCTACATAATAGTTAGCTCCAAAAACATTTGTCCCAATCAATAAAATTGAAAGAAGACAAAAAATCAGCGTTTTTTTCATCTTAAAATAAAAATTAGAAGTTAATTAAGTGATTTGTAAAAATTTGTTTTGAGTCTTTCTAGATTCGTAAGATGAAATAGGTGTGTTGTGTCAAAATATTTAACATCACTAAAAACTAAATTATGTATGACATTGCAAACATATTTTAAAAATCATAACGAAGTGTGTGATAAATTACTTAAAAATAGTAGATGATATGTCAAAACGTGAAAATTGCTTAACTTTATTTAAGATTGGCGATTTGTAAAAAGATAAAATGAATTTAAATAAGTGAGTCAAAATCTTTTATCTCTATCAGATAATCCCAAATTGTCCATAAGCTAAATTAATTAATATACTATACTTTAGTGCTATTTTATTCTGCGTTCTACCCCAAACCCCTCTCGCCTGCGACGAGACACAGTAAAGGGGCTT
>CAZHHH010000024.1:19562-26579 GCA_964532085.1 uncultured Marinilabiliaceae bacterium | reverse complement strand
AATATGGATAACCCCGTAATTCATTGCGGGGTAGATTACCCAATGCAAACCAACCCTCTCGCCAAAGGCGAGGCACGCAAAGTGGGTTGAATATGATAAATCAAATATATCAAAATGTTCATATATTTCTGGGGGTCCCAATGTGGAACTCAAGAAACAACGTTCAGCGTAGCTAAATATGTTTTTATTCTAATAATTTTATTTAGAATGATATTTTTCATTAATATATAAAAAAACCGCTCCAAATAGTGAAGCGGTTTCATTCTTTTATTTATTAATCAAGATGCTATGAAAAACATCAAGCTCTTATCAGAAAATTTATCTGCAGATTAAATTATTAATCTTTAATCTTAGCTGATAAATATTCTCTGTTCAGTCTAGCAATGTTTGCTATAGAAATGCCTTTTGGACATTCTACTTCACATGCTCCAGTATTGGTACAGTTACCAAATCCTAGTTCATCCATTTTAGCAACCATGTTTTTTGCTCTACGTGAGGCTTCAACTCTTCCTTGTGGAAGAAGTGCCAAGTGGCTAACTTTTGCTGAAACAAACAGCATTGCTGAACCATTTTTACACGCGGCAACACATGCTCCACAACCAATACAAGATGCAGCATCCATAGATAAGTCTGCCTTAGCTTTTGCAATTGGAATTGCGTTTGCATCTGGCACACCACCTGTGTTAACTGATATATAACCTCCTGCAGCGATGATTTTGTCAAAAGATGTTCTATCAACAATCAAATCCTTGATAACAGGAAAACCTGCCGAACGCCATGGCTCAATTGTTATAGTTTCTCCATCTTTGAACTTACGCATGTGTAGCTGACAAGTAGTAATATCATCGTCAGGACCATGTGGACGACCATTAATATACAGTGAACAAACACCACAAATACCTTCACGACAATCGTGGTCAAAATGTACAGGCTCTTTTCCTTCGTTAATAAGTTGTTCGTTAAGAACATCCATCATCTCAAGGAAAGAACTATCTGGTGAAATATTATTTACCTTATAAGTTTCAAAACGACCTTTATCGCGGGGTCCATTTTGTTTCCAAACTTTAAGGGTGAGATTTAAAAAATTTTCCATGATTAAACTCTGTTTAAAAATTAAATGAGACTCCGTTATTTATAATTTCTTTGAATTAACTCTACATCAACAAACTCAAGTTTCTCTTCATATTTTACAGGCTCTTTATCTTCGCCTTTATATTCCCAACAAGAAACGTAAGCATATTTGTCATCGTGACGAAGAGCTTCTCCCTCATCTGTTTGGTGCTCTTCTCTAAAGTGGCCACCACAAGACTCTTCTCTATCCAATGCGTCAATAGCCATTAATTCACCAATCTCGATAAAATCAGCTAATCTATTAGCTTTTTCTAGTTCAACGTTCATTCCGTCATTTGTACCTGGAACTCTTACGTTTGACCAGAACTCTTTCTTAATTGCTTTAATTTTTTCGACAGCCTCTTTTAAGCCCTCTTTATTACGAGCCATTCCAACGAAATCCCACATTACAAGTCCAAGCTCTTTGTGAATATTATCAACAGAGCGCTCTCCTTTAACTGCAAGTATTTTGTCTAATCTATCTTGTACTGATTTCTCAACTTCAACAAACTCTTTCTCATCACCAGTCATACGAGGTGTACGAATATCGTCTGCTAAATAGTTTTGAACAGTATAAGGAAGTACGAAATAACCATCAGCTAAACCTTGCATTAATGCAGATGCACCAAGTCTGTTTGCTCCGTGGTCTGAGAAGTTAGCTTCACCAGCACAGAATAAACCAGGAATAGTTGTTTGTAATTCATAATCTACCCACAGACCACCCATTGTATAGTGAATAGCTGGATAAATCATCATTGGTGTTTCATACGGATTGTCATCAACAATCTTCTCATACATTTGGAAAAGGTTACCATATCTTGCACGAATAGCGTCTTCTCCTAATCTTTCGATAGCATCTTTAAAGTCTAGATATACTGCTAAACCTGTTCTTCCAACGCCATATCCAGCATCACATCTCTCCTTTGCTGCACGTGATGCAACGTCACGAGGTACTAAGTTACCAAATGCAGGATATCTACGCTCTAAGTAGTAATCTCTATCTTCTTCAGCTATTTCTGTTGGTTTTAATCTTCCTTCTTGAATAGCTATTGCATCTTCTTTCTTTTTTGGAACCCAAATACGTCCGTCATTTCTTAATGATTCTGACATAAGAGTCAATTTACTTTGGTATGGCCCCGAAACAGGAATACAAGTTGGGTGAATTTGAGCAAAGCAAGGATTACCAAACATTGCACCTTTTTTGTATGCTTGCCATACTGCAGAACCGTTAGAAACCATTGCGTTAGTTGAAAGGAAAAATGCATTTCCATAACCACCAGTTGCAAGAACTACAGCATGTCCAAAGTGACGCTGAGTTTTTCCAGTTACTAAATCACGGCTTATAATTCCACGTGCTTTGCCGTCAACTATAACTAAATCAACCATTTCAGTACGAGCGTACAGTTCAACTGTTTTTAGTTCTATTTGGCGCATTAAAGCTTGATAAGCACCGATTAATAGCTGCTGACCAGTTTGTCCTTTAGCATAGAAAGTTCTACTAACTTGTGAACCTCCGAATGAACGGTTATCTAATAAACCACCATACTCACGTGCAAAAGGAACACCTTGAGCCACACATTGGTCAATAATCTCGTTACTAACCTCCGCTAAACGGTATACGTTTGCTTCACGTGCTCTATAGTCACCACCTTTTACGGTATCGTGGAATAATCTATTTATTGAGTCACCATCATTTGGATAGTTTTTCGCAGCGTTTATACCACCTTGTGCAGCAATTGAGTGTGCACGACGTGGTGAATCTGAAATTGTAAATACTTTTACATTAAAACCCATCTCACCAAACGAAGCAGCTGCAGCAGCACCAGCTAAACCAGTACCAACCACAATAATATCAAGTCTTCGTTTATTTGCAGGGTTAACCAACTTTTGGTTGGCTTTATAATTTGTCCACTTTTGGGCTATTGGGCCCTCAGGAATCTTTGCATCAATTTTTACCATTATCTATACAGATTAAAAGTTATTATTGAAAAAATAAATACTGACCTAAAGCGATAGCTGAGAAACCTAATCCAACAACCCATGCATAAACATAGCCTATTACGATTAATCTCTTACGCCATATCTCATTGTTAAGGCCAATACTATGAAATGCTGACCAGAAACCATGTGTCAAGTGAATAGTTAAAGCAAGGCTGGCCACAATATATACTATTACAACCCATAAGCTTGCAAAAGTTGCATTTACTAATGCATAACTATTTGTCACTACAGTCTGTACACCAGCAATATCAATAGTCACCTCACTTAATAAAGGATCACCAGTTAGCTTCATTTTCATCCAAAAATGAATTAGGTGTAAAACTAAAAATGCTAAAACAGCAACGCCTAAAACAAACATGTTTTGAGATGCCCAAGTAACACCAGTAGTTTTGTTGCCTGAAGCATAACGAATAGAACCACGTGCACGACGATTCTCAATTGTTAAAATAACAGCAACTACAATATGGATAATCAGTACTAAGAAAAGCACTGGCTCAACAATCTTGATTATCGGATTTGTTGCCATAAAATGTGCACCTGCATTAAACATTTCGCCACCATCTGGTATCAACAAAAATGAGTTGAGTAGAAGATGAACTACTAAAAATAACATCAGGAAAATACCTGATAATCCCATAAGCATTTTTTTGCCAATGGAAGAAGTTAGTAAACTGCTCATATAAATTAAATTTTTAAATTTAATGTTAGTTGGATATTATAATTATCTCTCTTAAATGTAAAAACTCCAACTCTACCACAAAGTTAATTGTAATATTTTCGTATCTCAAACAATTAAAGAAATAAATCTTTAATTTATAATTAGTCTAATCTAAGGAGATAGAAAACATACTTTTTTAACATATATAGATGATTTTATACATTTTTATCATTAATTACGAAAATAGCCTATACAAACCGAATACATAGTTTTAAAATAGTTATATAAAAATTAAAAAAATGTATACGAAAGCCCTAAAGACCATAAAGAATGATATTGACCACGATTTTTCCACGTTTTTTGATTGTCAATATGCGAGCGAATTGGTGTCAAAGAGTTTGAAAAACCGAGAGTAAAATATAAATCGTTTAAAATTGGATATTCTACTTGTGCTATAATGTTTAATTCAATAGGTTTGAAATCTTGTTGATCATTAATACTACTAACCCCATTTTCAATCTCCTTGTGCGATACAAGTTTAGCTAGAGAAAAACCCACATTAAAAAATGGTTCTTTAATTTTAGGTCCTAAAAAATCAATCTTTCTAGAAACAAGAAGTGGTATTTCTACATATTGCAGAGAAAAAAGATAATCGTAGTATTGATTTTTAGCCGATGGTCTAGCTCTACTACCCTTTTGAATATAGCTTACTTCTAGTTTCAAAAATGTATTTTCATAAACGGGATATAATGTGAAAACAGACCCATAAAGTCCAAATTTATTAAGGCCTGCAAGGTTATCTCCAGAAACCTCTGATGCTGTTCCACCTGCCCGAACACCTCCGTGAAAAGACTGTGCAGAGATATTAATGCACAATAAAAGAAGTAATAGTGAATATAAAGCTCTCTTTTTCATTTTTAAAGTTTTGTTAAAAATGATAAATAAAATAGAGAGGAAAAAGTTTTTGTGGAATTTCTTTCATTTATATTTCATTCACCAGAAAATCTCTTCAACAACACAGGGCGCATATTTTTACTAACTGTTATTCTGTTTTTTCCAACATAAACCATATTGCCTTCAATCTCTTGTACCTTATCCACTGCAACTATATATGATTTATGTATTCTCATAAAATTTTCTTCAGGAAGCTCTTTTTCCAGATTACGTAATGACATCAAAGTCATATATTTATCATCTTTTGTATGAAAAACAACATACTCAAGCGCACCTTCGATATATAGAATATCATCATAAAGCAATTTTACGACACGCCCATCAACTTTTATAACTATATAATTATTATCCTCAACCTCTTGCTTTATCTCAATTACTTCGGTTTTTTGAATGGTTGTAGCTTTTTTATGTAGGTTCAAAGTTGTAATTATCTTATTTACAGCTTTTATAAAACGTGGAAAAGAGACTGGTTTTAATAAATACTCTGTTGCACTAACTTCAAAACCCTCAACTGCATATTGCGGATAAGCGGTAACAAACACAACTAACGGCAATGAAGAAGTAGTTTGCATATTTTTTATAAAATCCATTCCTGACATATCTGGCATTTCAATATCTGTGAATATAACATCAACTTTGCCTTTAGAAATTACCTCAATAGCCGAAACAGCTGAATCAAAAGAGCCAACTAATTCAAATTGTGGAATTTTTGAAATATAATCCGCTAAAAGTTTTCTAGCCAAATATTCATCATCAATTACAATACAACTAAACTTATCATTTTTTACCGACATAATATTTTTCTAATTCTAGAACTACCTCAAATGTATCTTTAAAGGTATTAATTTTTAAGAAATGTTTGTTAGGATATAGCAAATTAAGTCTATTATAAGCATTCTCAATTCCTATTCCTTTGGGCTGGTTAGATTTTGCATAAATAGCTTCTTTGGGTTTACTGTTTATTACTCTGAAAACAAACTTCTCTTTGTCTTGAACAATGTAGATATTTACAAAACCATCTTTCTCCCTCTCAATTTTACTATGCTTAAAGGCATTTTCAATAAAAGGAACTAAAAGCATTGGAGCAATTTGAAAATTTTCTTCACTAATATCTAAATCAAAAGTTATATTTTGGCGTTGCTCTGTTTTCAATTGCTGAAATTCCAAATAACTACTTATATAATCTATCTCTTTATACAACGAAATTGTATCTGATTCACAATCATAAAGTACATATCTAAGCATATCAGATAGCATTGTTATCTTTTCTGGAACTTCTGCTGCACCTGTGTATGCCATAGAGTATATGTTATTCAGCGCATTAAACAAAAAGTGTGGATTTATCTGTGTTTTTAAAAATCGTAAATCACTTTCAGCTTTTTCACGTCTTAATGTTCCCATTTCAACTGCAACTTTCTCTTGATGACGAATTAAAAACGTTGTTACACTTGCCCATAACGATATTCCTAGCAACACATTTATTATAGTAAAAATCCACCAAGGACTAAATTCGTGCTTAAAAGAATCGGGGAAATAACTTCTAAAAATATATTCAGCTAACACTCCAAAACCCGATATTATTATCATTATAAATATATTACACAGATAATATTTTCTCTTTTGTGTTAAGTAATATTTTGGTAAAAGTCGGCGCACATTAATAAGATATATGAACAACTGCATAGAAATGAAGAGAGCAGCATTCATAATCCCACGAAAAAAACTTATCTGTAGTCCAATAGCAAAATAATATAGAGCAAGTCCGACCCAAATAAGAGTTGTCTTTAATTTATTTTTAATTTTTAAAAAATTCAAACCCATTTTCTATTGTATGATTAAATATTAGTGACAAAATAAATAGTTATTATTAAGAGTAACAGCATAATTAGTCAAGATTTCAATAATCGACCCTGATATCCATATGAAACTAGTTTTTTGACAGTTATGGCTATTTAAAGTGTTAAAAAAAGTTTCATTGAAAAAAAGGCGCAGTTCATTGAATAAATTTTATTAAAGCAATAAGAAGTAAGATATTTGCACAGTTATTGTTAAATGAATGAAGAATAAAAAAACATCAATATGCAAAAAACAGTTTTATTATTAATGTTCTTAATATCTCTATTCCATATCAATGGCCAAGAGGTGATGAAGTTGTCATTGCCAGAAGCACAGAGCTTTGCTATTGAAAAGAATCGTCAGATTAAGAATGCAAATCTAGAAGTTAAAAAGGCAGAAGCGCAAAAATGGCAGGCTATTTCGACAATGCTACCACAAGTGTCAGTTGGCTTAGATTA
>CAZHHH010000024.1:0-19462 GCA_964532085.1 uncultured Marinilabiliaceae bacterium | reverse complement strand
AGAGTATTTGATAACATTTCTAAAAAATATGAAAACGGAATGGCTTCAAGTCTAGATGTTACAACTTCTGGCACAGAGCTTATTGGTGCACAAAGCAACTATGTAAAAGCTTTACTTGATGTGATTACAGCTCAAATAGAGCTTGAAAACTTACTAAATATTGAATAATTAATTTGTAAAAAATAATATATAAAATAAAGATGAAAAATATTTTTAAAATTTTCTCATTACTTCTTTTAGTTGTTGCTTTAGCAAGTTGTGGAGCTAAACAAAAAGGAGAAGAGCAAGAGACTGAAAGAGTTGAAAACGTTAGAATAGCTACAATTGAAAAAGGCAGTGTTGTTCGTAATGTTAAGTTATCAACCTCTCTTGAAGGATATGAAACAGTAAACATTTCACCATCTGTAACTGGTATTATTGAGCATATTTATGTTGATGTTGATTCAAAAATAAACAGAGGTGATTTACTTGTAAGAATGGATCAAACACAGCTGCGCACAGCTCGATTAGTAGCTTCAAATGCAGCAGTTGAGTTTGAAAGAGTAAAAGTTCTTCACGAAAGTGGAACAATTTCTCAACAAGTATATGATCAAACTAAGTTAGGATATGAGCAGTCTAAAGAGAATAAAGATTTTTTAGAAGCAAATACATTTTTCAAAGCACCAATTAGTGGTGTAATTGCTGCAAAAAACTATGAAAATGGTGAGCTTTATAGTGGACAACCTATCTTAACATTGATTCAAGTTAATAAGTTGAAAGCTTATATGAGCATACCTGAAACTTATATTCCTTATGTTAAGAAAGGTATGAATGTTGAGATTACTTCAGCTATTTATCCAAATGAAGTTTTCCCTGCAACTATCGAGACTGTTTATCCAACAGTTAATCCAGATACACATACATTCCAGATAAAAGTTCAAATTCCTAATGGAGATAACAAACTTCGTCCAGGTATGTATGTTGATAGCAACGTTGATTTAGGTGCTGTAGAAGCTTTTATGATTCCTTATCAATCTGTTTTGCGTATGACAGGTACAAATGTTAAGTATGTTTTCTTAGAAGAAGATGGATATGCTAAACGTGTTGAAGTAGTAACAGGACAGAGATATGATGAGCTGATTGAAATTGTTACTGGAGACATTAAAGCTGGCGATAAGTTGATTGTAGCTGGTCAAGCTAGACTTATCGATAAAGTTAAATTAAATGTTGTAAAGTAAAAAAGAGCTTTATGAATTAAAGCTTTATAATAAAAAAGAGAGATAAATAATATGAGTATTTTTAAATCTTCTATAAATAAACCTATTACAACAGCATTAGTTTTTGTTGCTGTGATGATAATAGGACTATTTTCACTAGTTCAGCTACCGGTTGACTTGTTTCCTGAAATTGAACCTCCATATATTTCGGTGATGACAACCTACCCTGGTGCAAATGCTAGTGAAATAGAGAGCAATATTACTCGACTATTGGAGAATAGTTTGAGTGCTACTGATGGACTTAAAGAATTAACTTCTAAGTCGATGGATAACATCTCTATTGTAACTTTAGAGTTTCAATGGGGACTTGATTTAGATGAAACTATTAATGATATTCGGTCCTCCATTGATATGGTCATAAAACGACTTCCAAGTGGAGCCGAAAATCCAATTATATTTAAGTTTAGTACAAGCTCTTTCCCGATTATTGCTTATGCTATTACGGCAGAAGAGAGCTATTTAGGTTTAGACAAATTACTAAACGATGTTGTTTTGCCACGTCTAAACCGAGTAGATGGTGTGGGTAACATCGCATTTCCAGGTACACCAGAAAGATATATCTATGTTGATATTGATCAAGAAAAATTAGATTCTTATGGTATTCCTTTAGAAACAGTTGGTAATGCCATTGGAAATAATAATATAAACCTATCATCGGGTACATTAAAAATGCCTACAGAGCAGTATCAGTTACAGGTTCGTAGTGAATATGTCGAAAGTAATGAAATTAACAACATTGTAGTTTCATCTACTTATGATGGTCGTCAAGTTTATGTAAAAGATATTGCTACGGTACGTGATACTATCAAAGACCTAACACTAGATGAGAAGGTTGATGGGCAAGAAGCTGTAAGAATGATTATTACTAAGCAAGCGGGAGCAAATGCCGTTGAGATTAGTAAAAACATACAGAAAGAGATGGAGTCAATAACTGATTTATTACCTCCAGACGTTCAGTTTAAAACAATTTATGATACTGCAGAAGATATTCAAGACTCCATTAGTAGTTTGCAGGAGTCTGTATTATATGCACTTCTTTTCGTTGTGTTTGTTGTACTTTTCTTCTTAGGAAGATGGAGGGCTACATTAATTATTGCATTAACAATTCCAATTTCACTTGTTGTTGCATTTATATATTTAGCCTATAGTGGCAGTTCACTAAATATTATTTCATTGTCATCTCTTTCTGTGGCCATTGGTATGGTTGTGGATGATGCCATTGTTGTATTAGAGAATATCACAAAACATATTGAACGTGGAGCCAATCCGCGCGAAGCTGCAATTTATGGTACCAATGAGGTATGGGTTTCTGTAATTGCAACTACTCTTGTGATTGTTGTGGTATTTGTACCATTAACAATGCTTACAGGAATGGCTGGTATTATGTTTAAAGAGCTTGGATGGATTGTTACTATTGTTGTTGTAACATCTACATTTGTAGCTATTTCATTAACACCGATGTTGAGTTCTAAGTTGCTTAAAACTCAAAGAGTCAAGCTTGACAAAAAAGGAAATGTTATTGAAGTTGAGAAAAAAGAGACTTGGTATGACAAATTTGTTGTAAAACAGTTAGATAAAGTTGATGTTTGGTATGCTAAAGCTCTTAGATATAGCTTAAGACACAAAAGAAAAGTGTTAGTATTATCATTTATTTTCTTTGCTGTATCAATTTCTCCATTGTTTCTAGGATATGTGGGAACAGACTTTATGCAGCACGCTGACGAAGGACGTTTAAATGTAGAATATGAGCTTCATCAAGGAGTTAAAATTGATGAAACATTAAAGCTTACTCGCGAAATAGAAGTTAGATTAATGGCATTAATTCCAGAAATGGAGATTATATCAACAGCAGCTGGTTCTGATGATGACGCTGGTATTTCAACACTATTCTCTAATACAGCTAACAATAAGGTGGCAATGACCATTAGAGTCACAGACAAAAATGAAAGAGATAGATCTATTTTTGAGATTGCTGAAGTTATTAGAGAAGAGCTAAATAGATATCCTGAGATTATTGAATATTCAGCTCAAACTGCGGGTGGTTTTGGTGGTGGAGGTGGTTCATCTGTTGACATTGAGATATATGGACACGACTTTGACGTAACAAACTTGCTGGCAGAACAGTTAAGAAATGACATTTCAGACAAAGTTGCTGGGGCACGAGATATACAAATTTCTAGAGATAGAGACCGTTCAGAATTACAGATTACAATTGATAAAGATAAAGCTGCGCGATTAGGGCTAGATGCTACAACTCTTGCTGTTATGGTAAGAAACAGAGTTGCTGGTATGAATGTGGGATATTTAAAAGAAGATGGTGAAGAGTATGACATAGTAGTTAGAACAATTGAAGAGAACAGAAATTCTATATCTGACATAGAAGCACTATCTATTCCTACAATGAAAGGCATTATAAAACTAGGCGAAATTGCTACTGTTGATGAATATTGGTCACCACCAACTATTGAGAGAAAGAGCAGACAGAGAATGGTAACTGTAAAGGTGGACCCTTATGAGATATCGTTAGGTGAATTAGCCAGCGAAATTAAACAAGTGGTGAATGACACCGAATTACCAAGGGATGTTAATGTGATAATTGGTGGAGATTATGAAACTCAGCAAGAAACATTTGCAGATATGGGACTACTTTTAGCATTAATTGTGATATTAGTTTACATTGTGATGGCATCACAGTTTGAGTCATTTGACAAACCATTTATTATTATGATGGGTGTTCCATTTGCGTTCTCTGGTGTTGTTTTAGCACTATTAATAACAGGCATTTCATTTGATATGATTGGTGCATTAGGTGTGATAATGTTAGTTGGTATTGTTGTGAAAAACGGTATTGTTCTTGTGGACTACACCAACTTAATGCGTGACAGAGGATATGAGCTAAACGAAGCTATTGCACTATCTGGAGCATCGCGTCTAAGACCAGTTTTAATGACAGCTTTCACAACAGCATTGGGTATGTTACCAATGGCATTGAGCCAAGGGTCTAGCTCTGAAATATGGAGACCAATGGGTGTGGTTGTTATAGGTGGATTAGTAGTATCAACAGCTGTAACTCTTGTTATCGTACCTGTTCTTTACGGAATTTTATCAAGAAGTGGAGAACGAAACAAAGTGGAAAAAGCTAGAAAGAACTTCTGGTTCTTACAGATAGCCACAAACGGAAATGGTGACGAAAACGGAGATAACAACGAATAATTTTATAAAAATAAAGATGATGGTATTTTATAAGTAGGTTTTTAAATAAGAGGCTAATAAGAGTTTGTTTCTTTTACCCCCCAACCCCCTCTTGCTTTCAGCTAGACATAGTAAAGGGGAGAAATTAAAAACAGAATTTACTATACTGTCATCAACTAAAAAATAGAAATTATGCAAGCAGTATTTATAGTTTTTAACCAAGCTAACACTGAGCGCGTCGAATATATATTAGATTATCTCGAAATTAGAGGTTTTACTTTTTTTGAAGAGGTACAAGGTCGAGGTACAAAAAAAGGAGAACCACGACGTGGAACTCATACCTGGCCAGAGATGAACTCTGCAATTATGACTGTTATCGAGAAAGAGAGAGTTGATGATTTGTTAGCTACAGTAAAAAAGTTAGATAGAAGAAATAAAGAAGTAGGAGTTAGAGCATTTGTTTGGGATATTGTTCGCTCATACTAAAAGATAGTTCTTGTTTAAGTTTATCTAAAAGTCTCTGTTACAGAAATGTGGCAGAGGCTTTTTTTGTTAGTACTCTTGTCTTCCGCACACCTTTGAGATGTCAGCACTAAGTGGGTCAAAGTCAACCATATACCAACACAACCATCTATTTCTAGGTGCCCCAATGAGATCATAAGAAATAGTATAAATATCTGTTTATTTTTCAGGATGTTTCAAAATATTACTATTAGTACAACCCTCTACGCTGTGTCTCGCCTTTGGCGAGGGGGTTGATATTAAGAGATTACTAACCCCATAATGAATTATGGGGTTAATAACATATAACACCATACGGTGTTGATGTACATAACGTACTTTTTGCATAATTTAATTTTACGTGTTGAAAATCACCCCCTCGCCAAAGACGAGGCGCGGCGAATGGGGTGAAATATGGATAACCCCGTAATTCATTGCGGGGTAGATAATTTAATGCGAACCAACCCCAAAGTGGGTTGAATGTGATATATATTTCATTTAACTAACCTAAACCCGCACAATTTAAACCTTTATAAAATGCTTCGCAATGAACCGAACGCCGTAGGCGTGAAACCTTTGTAGAACATCGTTATTATGGTTTGAATTTAACGCCGTAGGTGTGGCATTTTTTACAAGGTGTAATTAACTCCGCTGAACTTTATTTCGTTTTAACAACCAATTTGGCTTAAAGCTTTATTTCGTTAAAATGCTTATTAACAATTGATTTAACTGGATACCACGCAGCTACAAATCCTACAACAGAAACTGTTAAAAACACAGTAATTATATCCGCAAATTTAAGTATTACAGGATATGCATCTACTACATAATGTCCATCAGTTCCTAATCTGATAACTCCAAAGGTTTGCTGTATCCAAATTAATAAAGCGCCAACAATCAATCCCACTGTCAATCCCACTAAAGAAATCAGCCACCCTTCAATTAGGAATATTCGATTTATCAACTTTTTATCAGCTCCCATACTTCTAAGTGTTGCAATACTCGCTTTTTTCTCAAAAATCAACATAGAGAGCGTTCCTATTACATTAAAAAGGGCAATCATAAGTATAAATGATAAAATAAGATATCCCATCAACTTCTCTATTTTCATCATTTTAAAAAATGTGGCATGTTGCTCTTCCCTATTTAGCACTTTGTAATCATCTGAAATACTGCTCTTTATTCTTTTTTTAACACCTTCTACATCAGCATTTTCATCAACTTTTACACCTATCCAACTGACTTCGTTATTGCCGTATTGTAGTAGTTCTCTAGCTCTAACAATATCTACAATGGTATATGAAATATCATATTCGAGCTGATTCATCATAAACAATCCTGAAGTTTGTAAATATATTGATGTAAAAGCTAAATCTGGACGCATTGGATTAATTTGTCCCTTTCTTTTTGGAGCATAAACCATTAATGGAGTTACAAAATTTGAGCGTAGCGCCAATTGATCTGCTAATGCATATCCAACAACACCATTATAAGTATCACCCTCTTTTAAGCTATATTCTCCAGAAATTATTACAGAATTTATTGATGTAACATTTTCAAAATCACCATCCACTCCCATAATTCTTCCTGGCACTTGACGTTTATCATATCTAAATAAAACTGGTTCATCTATAACGGCTGTTATTTTATCAACCCCTTTTATTTCCATAATAGATGATGTACTTATTGAGTCAGTGTAGATTATCTTACCCATATTTGACTCAATTTTCAAATCAGGATCTAAAGAACTATAAAGTGAAGAAACTAAATCATGAAGTCCATTAAATACAGATAGAATAACCAATAATCCCACTGTACTAACAAACACACCAGTCACTGATATCCAAGAGATTATATTGATTATATTTTGACTTTTTTTAGCAAAAAGATATCTGAAAGCTATGGATGATGCTAACTTCATGTTTTTAAATCTCTATTTTATTGCCTTTACTATTAGTCCTGTTCCTTTTTTATGATTTCCTAATGTATCTATAACATTTAAAATAAAAGCGATAGGATATGCTATGACATAATAAAATGGTAGCAATATGAAAAACAGCTTAGATTTATTGAGCGTCATAATTGGACATTTCATAGATAATCTCCAAGCAATATTCCCAGCTTTTCCATAGCTATATATAGATTCTATAGTTGAAAAACCAGCCCTTTTTAGTTTACCTTCAATATCTTCTATGCTATATCCGTCTCTAACATGCTCAGCTATAAATCCAGTAACCTCATCACCGTGATCATAAGTGTCTGAGCCGCCTTGATCTGACGGTGTTGAAATTAAGAGCATTCCACCTTTTTTTAGCGAGTGACAAAGGTTTTTCATCACTTTCTCATCTTCCTCTATATGCTCCATCACATCAACAGACAATACTAAATCATATTTATCCTTATCACTAAATGTGACTAAATCTGCAACCTGAAACTGAACTCGATTTGAAAGATTCTTTTTTGAGAAAAAATTATTGCAATCATCAATTTGTTCTTGCTTAACATCCACGCCTAATATTCGAAACTTTTTCCCCATTTGTGACAATCTCCATACATATTGTCCAAATCCAGAGCCAGCATCTAATATCATTGCATCTTTAGGAGCACTTTTTCTCCATTTTCTAAGCTCTTTTTTTATATACCAAGTTCTTAAAAGTAGTAAATCTAGAAGTCGATAAAATATAATTCGCAAAAAAGGTGTTCTATTAAACACCTTTCCCAAGCTTTTCTTTATAGGATCATACTGCATAATTAATCTTTTAAGAGTTCGTCAATCCTTTGGGAATAATCTAAACTATCATCAATATAAAATTGCAGTTCAGGTATTATTCTCATCTGTTTACCAACTCTTTTTCCGAGTAAAAACCTAATTCTCGAATTATTAGCTTCTATATTTTTAAAAACCTCCAACTTATTGCCTGTGGGAAAAATACTTAAATATACCTTAGCATTTCCCATATCAGGAGATATTCTTGTTGTTGTAACACTAATCATTGTTCCCATCAGAATATCAGTAACTTCACGTTGAAATATCTCACTCAGCTCCTTCTGAACTAATCGACTAACTTTATTTTGTCTTGTTGTATCCATATTTTTATATCATTTTAAAAGCAAAAATAATGTTTTTCAACGTAATATCCTTAATAAAAATATATAAGATAGCAACAGAAGATTAATTATCGACGGTAAAGATATATCCCACTTTAGGAACTGTTTCTATTTTAACTTTAGGATCATTGCTTAAAAGCTTTCTTAACCTAGCAATAAATACATCTAAACTTCTACCATTAAAATAGTCTACTTTCCCCCAAAATGATATTAATAAATCATTACGCTTAACAAGCACATCTTGATTTGCACAAAGCATTGTTAACAAATCACTTTCACGATGTGTCAATCTTGTAGTTTCTCCATCATAAATCAGGGCATAATTCTGAGTGTCAAATGTATAATCACCTAACTCATAAGAAGGAGAGATAGCAACTCTGAAACTATCTTCAGGATTATATCTATTTAAAACAGCATGAATTCTACAAAGTAACTCTTCTTCATCAAATGGTTTTGTTACATAATCGTCACAACCTAAGTGGAAACCACGAAGTTTATCCTCCTTCATAGAACGAGCTGTTAAGAAAATAAATGGCACGTTTTTTCTTAATCTAATAGCTTCAGCCAATGAATAACCATCTAAACCTGGCATCATTACGTCTAAAAGACATATATCATACTCATTTTTCTCAAACTCAGCCAATCCAGAATTTCCGTCTAGACAATGTGTTACATCAAAGTTATTATCACTCAAGAACTCTTTTAGTAAAAAGCCCATGTTTTGATCATCCTCAACGATTAATACTCTTTTTTTGTCACTCATAATTATTTTGTTTTAATAGGCAATATTATTGTAAAAATTGTACCTTTATTCAACTTACTTTTAACTTCTATCTCACCTCCAATTGCTTTAACAACGCGGTAAACAAGCGATAATCCTAGGCCAAAACCTTTAATATCATGCTTGTCGCCAGTGGCGACTCGATAATATTTATCATAAATGGAATTAAGGTTCTCTTTTTTGATTCCTATACCATTATCGCTTACAGTAACAATCAACTTGCCACTTTTGTTAAAAGATTTAATAAAAATTTTGGGTGCTAATGTAATATATTTTAAAGAGTTGTCGATTAAGTTAGAAAAAATTAAGGATAATAGCTCAAAATCACCTTCAACATAAAAGTCCGACGCACCCTTTTCAAAGGTTATTGTACCATCTAAAAACAGGGTTCTTCCTTCATGTGCCAAGACCTGAGATTCAATAACTTCATGCATATCGACAATTTCGCTTTTTAGTCTTTCTTCTTTATAAGTTCCTATGCGTAAAACCTTTTCTACAAGTCTTTGTAAACGTTTTGATTCTTTAATTATTATATTAGAATATTTCTCTATTTTATCATAATCAACCTCGCCCTCTTCGCAATTCTTCTTCACTAAACCTGCTGCAAACCTCATATTTGCTAATGGAGTCTGAAATTCATGGACCATATTATTAATAAAATCTTTTGAATCTTCTATTGTTTTTTTACTCTGTTTATATACAATTGAAAATCGCATAAATGAATAAAAGACAAAAAATAAGAAAACTATTGATAAACTCAAAACTCCAATAAGCTGATTTAAGAAAAATTGATTTCGAGTAGGAAATTCCACCTCAATATAAATACCATTTCCAGAAAAAACTCCATCTAGGTTCTGGTAATATAAGGGTGTTTTTTTTCCAGCAGGCTTTGAGTGCAAAAAACTGTCAGTAATACAAAAATTGTAGGGCAAATCGATAGACCATTCATCAAAAGCAGCTAATATCACACTATCAACTTTAGATATTTTCTCTCTATGATGCTCTTCAACTTCACTCTTAGTGCTATATTTACTAGAGATAAACTCATGAATGTCATCGCATATTGGTTGCTGTTCGCTGATATTACTACTTGCTTGACGAAGTGCCATATTGACTTTATGGTTAAAATTTTGCTCTTCTAATTTTGCCAAACGAAGAACCCAACCTATCTGAAAAAATAGCAATATTACTAGTATAAGATAAGTTGTTGGAGCTAAAAGCCAAATCGAATTTATTTTATTCTTTAATTTACTCACACAATAACTTTTTTTTAAATATAAATCTACAAAACAATTTTGAATTTTCAATTACCTATCATTAACTAATCAATAACAAATTTTAACAATCGACTAACAACCTGACAGATATTCAGTTGTTTTATATCATTGAGAAGAGGTATAAGTTTAAATTTTTAAAAACAAAAATTATGGTAAAAAAAGCAGCATTTTTATTTATGGTTCTATTTTCTTTGAGCCTATTATCGCCAATAATGGCTGAGACAGTTACAAAAGAACCACAAAAACAAGAAAATTGTGAAAAGCAAAAGGCAGAATGCACAAAAGAACAAAAAGCTGAGTGCACTGAAGCTAAAAAAGCTGAATGCGACAAAGCTAAAAAAGCTGAATGCAGTGAAGCAAAAAAGGCTGAATGTGATAAAAAAGAAGCTAAGCCTTGTTGCTCAAAAAAAGAGTAATTTAATTCTTTATAAAACAGAAGGGAGTCATCAATACGATGAGTCCCTTTTTTATAGAAAAAAATCAACTTGTTTTTCAATTTCAATCTTTTCTGGTGTAACATTCGCTTTAAGTGCAAACACCTCTACCCCATTTTCCACCGCATTCTTCAATCCTTCAGCATAATCAGGGTCAATATCTTTTGCAATAGTGAAAGAGTTTATATCTCCCCTCTGAATTATATAAACCATTACAGCCCTATATCCTTCAGACTTTAATCTAATTAAAGTATTAAGATGTTTTAAACCACGAGACGTTTTCGCATCAGGAAAAAGAGCAATGTTATCAACCATCATAGTGACATTTTTAACCTCAATAACACAGGTTTCTTCACTATTTTTTGCTACAACATCTAGACGACTCTCATCAAACTTTACCTCACGCTTTACCTCATCGTACATATCAAGACCTTTTATCTCTTTATTTACGATAGCATCAAATACTATTTTATTTGGATGTGATGTATTTATACCAACCCAGTTATTATTAACAAAAATCATCTCCCAAGTGTACTTTGTCTTTCTTTTTGGATCGTCAACATAAGTTAAGGCTACAGGAGCTCCTTCTTCCAAACAAGTTAACATCGAACCACTATTTGCACAATGTGCAGTTACAACTTCACCAGATTCTAACTCCACATCTGCTAAAAACCGTTTATACCTCTTTATAAGCTTCCCTTTAACTAATTCAGATTCAAATTTCATTATATGTTTTATTATTATTTTTTCTTACTTTTTACAAAGTTACAAGAAAAAATGCGTAACATTTTGAGCTACGCATTTATATTTCTTTCTATAATTTTATTTTTAGAACCAAAATCCTAATGAAAGAGAGAATACTCTGTTAACTTGTTTTACATCATACTCTGCATCCATAAGGTCTGCCAAGCCGAATTGATAACCTAGCCCAATATCAAATCTTGAAATTTGCACTCCAGCTCCAACTAAAGTACCGTAATCAACTCTTTTTAATCCATCTGAACCCCATTTAATAGACTCTTTCACCTTATTTTCAATGCCTAACACTTTGGATTCGGTTGTATTTCCTCCAATACCCACATCAAAATAACCACCTGCAGCAGCATATACATTTAACTTTGACAGACCAATTGAAAGTTTTAGTTTAACAGGAATTTCTAAATATGTGGGGGAAAAAGTAGTTTTTACTGGTCCTTCTCCCATCTTAAATCCTTTAGAAGATGCATAAAGCCCTGACTCGAGTGAAAACCAGCCAATTAATGGAAAATCTGCGGCTAAACCTACATGATACCCAGAGTTTGAATTAAATATCTTATCTGTATAATCAGAAGATACATGAACATTAGATTGGTTATATCCGGCTTTAATTCCTAGTTTTTGTCCAAATGCATGAGAGGAGATCATAAGTACCAAAGAGAGGCATGCAATTTTAATTGTTTTTTTCATGTTATTATTTTTATTTTATAATGTTAACTAAATTACATAGGAACATCTTATATTCTACAAAAAACATGCCTTATGTAAAGCCTAAATTAATACTACAGCATCTTTGATATTATAAAAGAGAATATATGGCGGTATATATCTACTTTATTATTTTGATTTTTTTTTTATTTTTGCACGAAGTTTTAAGAAAATAAAATCAAATATTATAATAAATGGAGTGTCGACCAAATTGTGCAGTTTGTTGCATATACATTTCAATCAGTTCACCAATACCGGGTATGCCAAATGGCAAGCCAGCTGGAACACCTTGCATTCACCTAACAGAAGATTTAAAGTGTGCAATATTCGACTCGCCCGATAGACCAAAAGTTTGTGGCGGTTTTAAAGCAGATAGAGAGTTTTGTGGAGACACAAGAGAAGAGACCATTAGCATACTCTCCCAATTAGAGTTGGGAATATATTAAACATTCATTGATATTTATTATATTTGTTAACAATGTATATTTTTGTTTAACTAAAATGTAATAACCATGAATGAGCAAGTAAATCAAATTAACACCGAAGCTAAAAATAAAATGACCGATACTATCGAGCATTTAGAGCGTGAGTTAGCAAAAATTCGTGCAGGACAGGCAAATCCGAGAATGTTAGATGGTATATTGGTAGACATGTATGGTACGATGTCACCCTTAAATCAAGTTTCAAGTTTAAGTACACCCGACCCAAGATCTATAGCAATTCAGCCATGGGATAAAAACCTCATACCTGTAATTGAGAAAGCAATAATGGCTGCTAATCTTGGGATGAATCCAGAAAACAACGGTGAAATTATTAGAATAAACATTCCACCATTAACAGAGGAGCGCCGAAAAGATTTAGTAAAAATTGTCAGAAAAGAGAGCGAAGAATCAAGAATTAGCATTAGAAATGCACGTCGTGACGCTATGGAAGAGTTGAAAAAGCTCTTAAAAGATGGATTAGCTGAAGATGCTGAGAAAAAAGCAGCTGATAAGGTGCAGAAGATAACCGACGACTATATGAAGCAGATAGATGAGATGCTTAAAGAGAAAGAGGAAGATATAATGACTGTGTAAATTTTAAGCTATACCCACAAATTGCCCTTTAAAAACTATTTACTTAGTTATTGGTTTATTTGAACAAAGGAGTACAATCGTCCATGATTGTAAAATGTTCAATTATATATTAGATAATATGGAGATAGGAATTGATAGCTTTGCTGCTGTAAATGTGACTGATGAAGCACTTCGTGGCAAAGAGAGTATGGAGGAGTTTGATAGATTATTAGAAAGAATAGTTTTGGCAGACAAGTTGGGAATTGACTCTTTTGCTATAGGTGAACACCATAGAGAGGAGTATCTTGATTCTGCAAATACGCTAATTCTTGCAGCTGCGGCAGCACTTACAAAACAGATAAAATTAGTTAGTGCAACAACCATTGTTAGTGCAGCTGACCCTGTTAGAGTTTTTCAACAATTTGCAACTCTTGATTTACTATCAAAAGGTAGAGCAGAAATTGTAGCAGGAAGAGGTTCATTTATTGATGCATTTCCGTTATTTGGGTATAGTTTAGAAGATTATGATGAGCTTTTTGTAGAAAAATTAGATCTTCTTCTAAAAATAATTAACAATAAAGAAGTTACTTGGTCTGGAAAATTTAGACCTGCACTTACTAATCAAATTGTTTATCCACGCTCATATCAAGACAAAATTCCAGTATGGCTTGGTGTAGGCGGAACTCCTGCCTCGTTCAAAAGAGCTGGTGAAATGGGATTACCATTAATGGTAGCAATTATTGGTGGTGAAACACACAGATTTAGACCATTAATTGATTTATATAAAGATGCTTGGCTTAAAGCTGGACATCCAGAAGAGAAAATGAAAGTTGGTATGCACTCTTTAGGCTATATTGCTGAAAGTATGGAGGAGGCTGTCCATGATTTTTATCCTGGATATTATAAAGCATTTACCAAAATTGGATTAGAAAGAGGGTGGGGTCCTGTAAGGCGTGAGCAATTTGACTTTCAAACTGGACCAACTGGAGCTTTCCTTATTGGTAGTCCAGAAGAGGTTGCAGAAAAAATATTAAGACACAGTGAGGCATTAGGTGGTATTTCAAGAGTTACTTTCCAAATGGATAGTGCAGAATTAACACATGATCAACTAATGGCTTCATTTAAATTATTAGGCGAAAAAGTTAAACCTTTAATAAAAAATAAAAGTATCTATTAAACCAGATGAATAAACTCAAAACTACGTTAATTGCTCTCTTGATAACATTAAATGTAATGGGCGAAGAGAACAAATTTAATTTATCATTTCATGGATTTGTAGCTGTAGACGCTGCGCACAATTCGCGCGAGGCTGTCATAGCAAGAAATAATCATATACATCTTTATCCTCTACCAGCTAAATGGGAAGAGGGTAAAGATATTAATGCTCAAGCTAACTATGATATAGACGCTGCACACACAAGAATTGGTGCACATTTAAAACATATAAATTCTGATAAAATGACAACTGTTGCATTAATAGAGTTCGATTTTCTTGGAGCTTCTAGTATATCAACAGATTCATATCCACGTCTTAGACATGCGTATGTAAAATTCATTTTTGACAAGTATGATATAACGGCTGGGCAAGCGTGGCATCCATTATTTATGCCAAATCACTATCCACGAACTGTTAATTCCAATGCTGGCGCACCAATACATCCGCTTTGCAGAAATCCACAAATAAGATTTACCCATAGAATTAATGACAACATTCACTGGGATATAGCAGTTATAGAACAAAATAACTTTAGAAGTGTGGGATTTGGTGATGGGTCTGAAAAATCACTTTTGCCAGAAGTAGATGCACAACTTACTATTTCAAAAAACAACTTAGAAACTGTATTTACAGCTGGGTATAAAAAATTATCATTACCAAGACACGGTGATGAAGATTTACCTTTTTGGGAAAAAAGACCAACAGTTGATAGTTGGCATTTTCAATTCAATATATTGGCTGATTTAAACAAATTCACTATAAGAAGCGGTACTCTTTATGGCGGAAATCTTACAGAACACGTTATGCCTGGTGGAGTTGGTCAAGTAACATCATCAAACCCAGTAAGCCCAAAATTTGAAGATATAAAAACCATATCAGCTTGGACAGATGTTGAAGGAAACCAAAAAAAGTGGGCTCCTGGTTTTTTTGTGGGATATGTTGAAAATTTAGGGGCAAATAAAGAGATTATAGTCAATAACAGTCATTGCAGAAATTCTGATTTAGCTAACTTATTAGTAATAGCACCTAGAATAAAGTACCACTTAACACAACAAACATTTGTAGGATTAGAGTATTCATATAACAGTGCAGGTTGGGGTTCAGACTATAATAGCAAGGGGAAACCAACAAATAGCAGTGATTTTGTAAACCATAGAACACTTCTATCTGTTAGATATACATTCTAACAAATAAAATATTTTTTAAAATGAAGAAAAAACTTAGCTTAATTGCTATTATCTTTGTGGTTTTTGGATTTGGAATGGTGCATAGTCCATCTTTGTTTATGGAGAGGTTTTCAATAATTCTTATGGGGATAGGAATTATCTACCTTATATATGTTCTAATTTCCACACGTCCAAAGGATAAAGAGAGCGAAGATATTTCATAATAAATCAAAATATGTTTACCAAAGAAGAAGAAAAAGCTATTAGAATTGAGTTTTGGCAAAAATTAGAGAACAGAACTAGAAGATTGCCCGGACAAAAGGGGAGAAAGAGGTTTTGGATTTTTGACAGAACAGGAGTTAAAGGCTTGGATTTACGATTTGATGTTGATAGAACAAAGGCTGCAGTAGCTCTCGAGATTAATCATAAATCTGAAGATGTAAGATTGCAACTGTTTGAAAAACTACAAGCTGCAAAGTCGTTATTTGATGAACATTTTGATATTAAACCAACTTGGGATTATGTTTATGAAAAACCAACTGGTGAACTAGTTTGCAGAGTATATCTTGAACGAAAAGGAGACATTTTAAACAAAGAAAAATGGCCTGAAATGAGCTATTTTTTAATTGATAATATGATGAAGTTTGAGAATGCTTTTCTTGAAGTAAAAGAGTATCTACAATCAGATATTAATTTATAATATGGCAAAAATTACCCTTGCAGCTGAGTGGGAAGAGCAAAGTGCAATTCTTATGGCTTGGCCTCATAAAAATAGTGATTGGGAATATATTATTGACGAGGCAGAAAAATGTTACAAAGAGATAGTTTCAGCTATTTCTAAATATCAGAAAGTAATATTAATTGTCAATAACAATAAAACAAAAGAGAAATTAGAAAATATATTTTCTAAAAATGTCTCTTTTCATATTATAGAAACCAACGATACCTGGGCGCGTGATTTTGGAGCAATTACCATTAAGAATGGTAAAAAACTTCAGCTTCTTGATTTTAAATTTAATGGTTGGGGATTAAAATTTGCTTCTGACAAGGATAATCTCATTACACAAAAGCTATATAAAAAGGGAGTTTTTAATAAAGAGGTTGAATATATTAATAGATTAAACATTGTACTTGAAGGTGGAGCTATTGAGAGCGATGGAAAAGGAACACTTTTAACCACCTCGGAATGTTTGCTATCGCCCAACAGAAATGGCGAGTGGAGTAAAGAGCAAATAGAAGATTATCTTATTAGAGAGTTTGGATTAGAACGAGTATTATGGTTAAATCACGGATATCTTGCTGGCGACGATACAGATAGTCATATAGATACATTGGCACGACTTTGTTCGGAAGATACAATTACTTACATAAAATGCGACAATCCTGATGATGAGCATTTCGAAGAACTAACTAAAATGGAAAAGGAGTTGCACTCTTTTAGGACCATAAAAGGCAATCCATATAATTTAATTCCTCTGCCAATGGCCGATGAAGTTATTTTTGATGGAGAAAGATTACCTGCAACTTATGCTAACTTTTTAATCATTAATGAAGCTGTTATAGTGCCAACATACAACTCATTAAAAGATAAAACTGCACTTGCACAAATAAGTAAAGCATTTCCAGATAGAGAAATAGTAGGTGTAGATTGCAATGCACTTATAAAGCAACATGGCTCGCTACATTGTGTGACTATGCAATTTCCTGTTGGAGCAATAGATTAACCAAAATTTCTCTTTCGATATTGCCCTGGTGTTGCGTTTTTAAACTGTTTAAAGACACGGATAAACGAGCTTGTTGACGAAAAACCAGACTCTTCAGCAATTTGGTCAATAGTAATATCTTTTTTCATCAGTTTGATTGACTCTTCAATGCGATATTTATTAACAAAATCATTAAACGAACAACCACACACCTCATTTATAGTTCGTGAAACATAGGCTCTATTGGTTTGCAACATTAAGCTTAGTTCACTAATTCTTAAATCAGAGCGCACAAAAACCTTCTCGTCTTCAAATAGATTTATAAGCTTATTATGGATAGGCTCTAGTGGATTAGACGTATAAGCTGCCTTATCTTCAGCATCCACCTCTTTTATAAAATCACTAATTGAGAACTCTTGTTTATAGCCTAAATGTCCAAGTATAAACAATAAAGAGGAGAATAGAATTGCTGGAATAAATACTAAATAACTACCATCAAGAAAACTTGTTCGTCCTGCCCAATTGGTTGTAATACTAACAACAGCAGTAATCACTGAGGTTATTAAAAAGTAGTTTACCCATCTTAAATCACGACCTTCAATATTCGAGTAATAGTTTGATACTTTCGCTCGATAATCTTTAATTTCTTTAATACTTAGGAGCAAAAAGATTATTATTTGTATAAAAAAGACAAAGCGAGAGGTGATGGTTACAACTGTTTGAAACTTATATATTGATGGCAAATCACTAAATTTTATCTCTTTTTTATATAACACAACTTTAACAAACTCCTCTGGATTATCCATTATTAGATAGCTGATAAAAGTGAGAAGTGAAAAGAAAATTGCCGGGAGTAAAAAAAGTAAGTTTTTAATATCAAACCCCTTTTCATTACTAAGCATTTTTATATAAATTAATGCTAATGGATATACAGAAAGTGATGCAAAAGTATATAACCAATCAATGAAAGAGTAGAAAATATGGTCATTGGCAAAATAAATAACATGACTAAAAAAGACAAAAGCAGATGCCAACATAAAAAAACCAAGAAAATTCTTTGCTGGATAAGTTTTCTTATTCTCTTTTAGCAATATAATTGACCACCACGCCGTTACAAAGGTTGGACTATAAATCAACAAATTGTATATATGCTCCATCTCTCCACATTTATATGATTTGCAAATTTGTTTTTACGATTTGAAAACAAACCTATGCTCCATTATCTCTACATTTGTGTTACAATTATACTAAATAATTACAAGTATAATATGACAATACAAAGTTAAATCAATTTTTGTTTTTTGTCCTCAACAAACCTAATATTCTAAAAAAGGAGCTTTGAACGCAAAGCTCCTTTTTTTATCAACAAAAAACCTCCGTAAATTAGAGGTTTTTTAATATCAGAAATATCCTATTTTACAGTCCAAATTCTTCTTTGATTTTATCAACGTAGTCTAGTTTTTCCCAGGTAAAAAACTCAACTTCTTTTTCAACCTCAACATCATTTTCAAAAACCTTAACAACTTCCTTATATGGATTTCGCCCCATATGTCCATAGGCAGCTGTTGGTGAAAATATCGGATTTTTCAAGCCTAATCTTTTGATTATCATACCTGGACGAAGATCAAAGATAGTTTCTACTTTTTTAGCTATTTCGCCATCTGTAAGATCTACTTTTGAAGTGCCATAAGTACTAACATAAACACCTACTGGCTCTGGAACTCCGATTGCATAAGCAAGCTGAATTAAAACCTCGTCGGCAACACCAGCTGCAACTAAGTTTTTAGCAATATGTCGAGATGCATAAGCTGCCGAGCGGTCAACTTTTGAGCTATCTTTTCCAGAAAATGCACCACCACCGTGAGCACCTTTTCCACCATAAGTATCAACGATAATTTTTCGACCTGTTAAACCTGCATCACCATGCGGACCTCCGATAACAAACTTACCAGTTGGGTTAACATGTAAAATATAATCATCAAACAGACCAGCAATATTTGAGTGGAGTTTTTCAACAACACGCGGAATCAAGATATTTTGAACATCATCTTTGATTTTTGACAACATAGCTTCATCCTCATCAAAATCATCGTGCTGGGTTGACACAACAATAGTATGCACCTTTAAAGGTTTGTTTTCATTATTATACTCAACTGTAACTTGCGATTTTGAGTCGGGACGCAAATATTTCATCACCTCTCCCTCACGACGAATCTCTGCAAGCTCAATTAACAACAAGTGAGACAATTGTAAAGGAAGAGGCATATACTCTTCTGTATCACGACAAGCATAACCAAACATCATACCTT
>CAZHHH010000023.1:18434-27236 GCA_964532085.1 uncultured Marinilabiliaceae bacterium | reverse complement strand
TTTATTTTGTTTTTAATATTCAACTTATAGAAAAAAATAGTTTTTTTATCTTATTTTTGGTATTTAAATGTTTAAATGCGATTAAGTTAGAATTTTAATTTTAAATAAAGGTTGAGAGATATGGAAACAAAACATCCAAAGGGATTGTACAGTCTGTCTTTGACTGAGATGTGGGAGCGGTATAGTTATTATGGAATGCGTGCTCTGTTAACAATATTTTTAACTGCAGAACTTGCTACAGGGGGATTTGGACTTGATAGAGCAGAGTCTTTAAAGGTTTATGGAATCTTTACAAGTCTTGTCTATTTGACTCCAATTCTTGGAGGATGGTTTTCAGATAACATATTAGGACAAAGAAAATCCATATTAATTGGTGGTTTAACAATGGCTATTGGCCAATTTATGTTAGCTGCTAGTTCATCTGACTTTTTTATCTCTGGAATTGATGAGAGAAAATACTTCTTTTATCTAGGTCTAGGTGTTCTTATTCTTGGTAATGGGTTTTTTAAACCAAACATTTCAACAATAGTTGGTGATTTATACGATAATGATGATCCACGAAAAGATGGGGGATTCACTATTTTCTATATGGGAATTAATATAGGAGCATTTATATCACCATTTATTGCCGGAACATTAGGTGAGAAAGTAGGCTGGCCGTATGGTTACCTAGCAGCTGGTATAGGTATGATTATTGGAGTTTTATGGTTTCATCTTACAAGAAAAAATCTAAATGACCTTGGGTTACCATCAAAAGCATATAAGGAAGGTAGAAATCAATTAATTGTCAAAGATTGGATTGATATTGCAATATACACCTTGGGATCTGTTTTACTTGTGTTCTTAGTGATGTACACCTGGGGAGTAACTTCAGATTTAGTTCATAGTATTGTAGTTTGGACTTTAGGTATAGCTGGTGCTATTTTTATTGGACGTGCTATTTTTAAGGGAACCAATGGAACTACTGAATGGTCTAGAGTCTTTGTTATTTTAATATTAGCATTTTTTAATATCGTCTTCTGGGCAGGTTTTGAACAAGCTGGAGGGACATTTAATCTATTTGCTCAAGAAAATACAAATAGAATGATTGGAAGTTTTGAAATACCTACAACTTGGTTTCAGAATGTAAACCCAATCGTTATTGTTACTATGGCGCCTTTGTTTTCACTACTATGGGTATTCTTAGGTAAACGAAACCTGAATCCACGAACGCCTGTGAAATTTGCTTTAGCAATGTTTATTGGAGCAATAGCTTTTTATTTAATGTCTATCGCAAATAATTTAAGTGCAGACGGAACTTTAGTTAGCCCAATGTGGTTGGTTGTTGTATACTTTTTATTAACCATTGGTGAACTAATGCTTTCACCCATTGGACTCTCTATGGTTACAAAATTATCACCAGGTAAGATTGTTTCGATAATGATGGGAGTATGGATGGCAAGTTTTGCATTGGGTAACTATCTTGCAGCAGCCTTAGAAGGTATCCTTCTAAAATATGACCTTCAGCTATATTCATTTATTACCTTATTGATGATTGGTTCAGGGGTAGGCTTGTTGGCATTATCGCCCATATTAAATAGATTTATGAAAGGAATTCATTAAAAAAATATTTTTAATTTAAAAAACACGAAGTTTTATATATAAATATAGCTTCGTGTTTTTTTATTATCACTAACTTTACTTTTATATTGGTTGAAATAGACATTTAAAAAGCGTAATTTTATCTATTGAAAATTACTACTATCTTTAAAAAATAATATTTGTAGACTAAATGAAGATTTTTCCTGTAAATATAATTGCTGATATAGATGCTTATACTATTGAAAACGAGCCGATTTTATCCATAAATTTAATGGAGCGAGCTGTTAGAAAAATGTTTGAATATATTATTGAAAATTTTTCAAAGCAGGAGTCGTTTTTTGTTTTTGCAGGTCCTGGTAATAATGGTGGTGATGCATTAGCTCTTGCTCGGCTGTTACTACTTAAAGGCAAGGAGGTAACTGTCGTTATGCTAAAGAGTAAAGATTTGTCAAATGATACTAAAATAAATCGTGAAAGACTTAATTTTCTAGAGCATGCAGTGGTTGTATCTCTAGATAAGGGGCACCCAATGCCACAAATAGATAAGAATGCAATTATTATTGATGGATTATATGGAGCAGGACTTAATAGACCATTGAAAGGAGAGGCGTTGGATGTTGTTAAATTAATCAATAGTTTAAAAAATTATACTATCTCAATAGATATGCCTTCTGGTTTGATGGGAGAAAGTAATGAGTTAAATGATAAAGAAGGGATAGTAGAGGCTGACTTGACGCTTACTTTTGAATTTCCTAAATTAGCTTTCTTGCTTCCTGAAAACAGGAAATATGTGAAAAAGTGGGATGTCTTACCGATAGGTTTGCATCAAGAAAAAATAAAATCAACAGAAACTAATTGGTCTTATACTACTATGGATGATGTGAAAAAGTTAGTTTTGAAAAGAGATAGATTTTCATATAAAAATGAGCTTGGACATGCTCTTTTAATAGCAGGAAGTTATGAAATGATGGGTGCAGCATTGTTAGCTTCTAAAGCTTGTATGAGGTCAGGTGTCGGACTGCTTACTACTCACGTGCCGTCAGGAAAAGAGGATTTAATTTTTACTACGCTTCCAGAGGCTTTGGTAAGTATTGATAGGTCAAGTTTGATGTTTACTGAGATTGAAAATTTAGAAAAATACAATGCTATAGGAATAGGTCCTGGTATGGGGCTGAAAACTAATGCTCAAAGGGCTTTCGCTAACTTTATTGATGTAAATTCAAAGCCTTTGGTAATTGACGCTGATGCTTTAAATATTCTAGCGAAAAATCCAGATTTGGTTTCAAAACTTAAAGAAGATACTATTCTAACTCCACACGAAGGTGAATTTAAACGTCTTGTTGGTGGTTGGAAAAATGATATAGAAAAACTAGATTTAGGAATTGAATTTGCAAAAAAGTACAAAGTTGTTTTGGTTTTAAAAGGACAAAATAGTGTAATTATTTCTGCTTCTGGAAAATGTTATTTTAATTCATCCGGTAATGCAGGAATGGCAACAGCTGGTTGTGGAGATGCTTTAACAGGTGTGATTTTAGCACTGTTAGCTCAAGGTTACAACTCGCTAGATGCTGCTATTGTTGGAGTTTTTGTTCATGGATTAGCTGGTGATTATGCAGCAAAAAAATATGGAGAGATATCTCTATTAACTTCTGATTTAATTGAAAACATAGGAAATGCCTTTGAAAAATTACAATAAATCGTAATATGAAATGTTTATAATAAAAAAGAAAAAACGTAAAAGATGAAAAAAAATATATTTATTATAACTGTTTTACTGACTTTAATATCATGTTCTTCTAATAAAGAGATTGTAAATAAGGGAGTTGTAAAAAAATCTCAGGAGCGAGTTCCAACTGAGAGTGGGTTGTGGTATTACCTCCCTAAAACAGTTGTAGAAGTTGAGGTTACTGCAGAAAAAATCATCCATAAAGTTGGACCATTTTATCGATTTTCGCAACGATTTTTAAATTTATCAGATGTTGTATCTGAAAATAAAGAGACGTGGGTTATTAGTGATGCAAAAATTACAACTTATGGAATACCTGATAAAGAGAAGCTATTTTCTATAAATACTACAGGGCTACCATCCTTGGCAGCTATTTCTCTTGATGAAAATGGTGTGTTACGATCAGTTAATTTGCACCAAAGAGGCAAACGTAAAGAAGATATAAAAGAATTTGTTAAACCTATAAAGTCTATAGAAGAGATAAATTTTGATGATGTTCCATATACTGAGGAGCAATTGATAAAAACTAGTACTGCTGCAATGGCCGAAGAGGTAGCAAAAGAAATTTATCGACTTCGCGCACTTAGAAAAGATATTTTAGAGGGAGAAATTGACAATTTACCACCTGATGGTTATGCTTATGAGCAAACTTTAGCAGAAATAAAAAGACAAGAGCAAGCTTATTTAGAGCTATTTACTGGTAAGAAAATTGTTCAAAAACAGACAAAAGTTTTTAAATATATTCCAGAAAAAGATTATTACTATAATGATGTTTTATTTAGATTTTCTGAAAAAAGTGGATTTTTAAGAGAGAATGATGTTAGCGGTACTCCTGTTTATATTGAATTTGAGGTGCTTGAGGGAGTAAATGAAGATTTGGTATCACAAGAAAACGAAAAAGATGCTAGCAATAGAGGTCTTATTTATTGTCAACCTGGTGTTGCAAACGTTAAGATTATTGATAGAACAGTGCAACTAATTGAGAAAGATGTGAATATTGCACAGTTTGGTAAAATTTTGAGAATGCCAGCTGATATACTTGAAAATAAGGATGCAGGAGTGATTTTAGATGGTTCAACTGGAGCTGTTAAAAATGTTGTTATAAAATAAGGGAGTTTTGATAATGAAAAGTACTGGTGAAAGGTTGAAAATTATTTTAAGGTATATTTGGAGTAGTTCACCCAAATGGACTTTTTTAAATTCAGTACTTATTATAATCAGAGGTTTTTTACCTCTATTATTACTCTTTTTAGTTAAACTTTTAGTTGATGAAATTCAAAATATTATACTTTTATCACAAGAAGAGAGAAGTTTTGAAAAAATAATAGTTCTATTAATTGTCTCTGGAGTAGTCTTTTTAATAAATTCATTGTCAGCATCATTTAGTAATGTTGTTAGGCTAAAGCAATCTTTTATAATAACTGATTTCTTTGATGATTTAGTTCATAATAAGATAAAAAGATTACAATATTTATACTTTGAGCATCCTGACTATCAAAATGTGTTTTATCGCGCATTGAATGAGGCATCGTTTAGACCTTCGAAAGTTTTTTATGGATTTTTAGGAATAATACAAAATCAGATAACGCTCTTATCATTGGGTTTTGTTTTAGTAATGGTGCATTGGTCAGTTGTTTTTGTATTGTTGGCCATAACTCTTCCTATTGCAATAATCAGAATAAAACACTCTTTAAAAGTGTTTAATTTTAAGAAAGATAACACAAGATTAGAGCGTGAAGTCAACTATTACAATAGATTATTGACAGCGCCAGATTATGCAAAAGAGCAAAAGATGTTTGATTTGAGCAATATTTTTAAAAGTCGTTATGAAGAGCGCAAAAATAGATTGCGAAATATTCAGTTTAGTCTACTCAAAATCAAAACAAAACGTGAGATAGCGGTTCAATTAATGGCTTCAATTGCATTTTTGTTCATCTATTCATTGGTAGCAATGAAAGCATTTGATGGTTCAATCAGTATGGGTGAGGTTGTGCTCTATTTTATGGCTATGCAGCGTGGATATTCATATTTGCAAGAGTTGTTGGGAAGACTAGCTGGTCTCTATGAAGATTCTCTTTTCTTAGATAATCTTTTTGAACTGATTGAATTAGACGAGACTAATGAGTATGGAAGAGATTGCAAAGAGCAAAATAATTTTCCTATACCGCTTAAAAATGGTATAGAATTTAAAAACATCAGTTTTAAATATCCTTCTAAAGATAAATGGATAATTAAAGATTTGTCCTTAACTATAAATGCTGGTGAAACTATTGCTCTTGTTGGGGCAAATGGTTCTGGAAAATCCACATTAATTAAACTTTTATGTGGTTTATATGAACCCAATAGTGGTGAAATTTTAGTTGATGGTAAGTCATTATGTTCTATCTCTTATAATGAAAAAGTTGAGAATATAAGTGCTGTATTTCAGGATTTTATACTATATAATGTCTCTGCACGTGATAATATTTGGTTTGGAAATACTCAAAAAGAGATTGTAGAAGAGAAGATTGTTGATGCAGCTAAAGATGCAGGTATTCATAATATAATATCTGGTTTTAAAAATGGATATAATACAACTTTAGGTGTTGTTTTTGAGAATAGTGAACAGATGAGTCCAGGGCAGTGGCAACGATTGGCTCTTGCACGTTCTTTTTATAGCCAATCTCAAATTATTTTACTAGATGAGCCAACAAGTTCATTAGATATATATTCAGAAGCTAATCTGTTGAAATATATAAAATCAATAACTAGTAATAAAACTTCAATAATAGTTAGTCACAGAATGTCAACAATAAAAATGGCTGACAGAATTGTTGTGTTAGATGATAAACAGATTGTTGAGAATGGAAGTTATAACGATTTAATTAATAACAAGGATAGTTATTTAAATAAGATGGTCTCCACACTAACTGTTTAGTTTAATTTCCAAAACTATATTGAATTCCACTAAAAAATCCAAAAGAGTAAGGTCTATATCCTACTGGATGGTCTTTATTTATATCAGTTAAAAAATAATTTACACGTGGCTCAATTTTTAGGCTTAGCTGTCTATATATGGGGAAATTCAGGCCAATACCAGCGTGGCTACTCCAATTGTTTGAAGATAAATTCTTCGTTTCACCCATTGCATGAGTCTCTTCACCTAATGTCAGATAAGTGTTGTTATCTATGAGCCAGTTAGAGCTAATACCACCAGCTAAGCTAAGTGTAACTGGTAAATCTAAAGGTATTGTATAACGCAATGTAACAGGTATTTCTATATATTCTAACTGTTGTTCAAGTTTGCCAGAGATGTCATTGTCAGAGACTTCAAAACCTGCAAGCTCCATAGTTCTATCAAAATTTAATGTATTTATCATTTTTTCAGAACTTGCTGATTTTACTTTGCCATCAAAATGCCCCATTGAGTTAGCTACTGATACTTTGGTCTCTTGTGGATGTGCGTTGCCATCTCTACCACCTGCCATAAAGAACATACTTTCATGATAAAATTCGGTATTTACATTTTGTCCCATCTTCGAATATCTCACACCTGATTCTATTGATAAGTTTTTACTAAGTTTCATATTTACATCAACCGCAAGTGCAAGATTTACAACGCCTTTCTCTTGATTAGGTAGAGCATTAGAAAAATTACTACTGTTTGTTGTTTGACGATAGCTATACATTGGTGATAAGCTCCCGCCAATACTAATTTCACGTTGTGATTTCTTATTTTCAGAACTATTATATATTGGGAAATCATTTATAACACTATATTTCTCAATCCATTTATCGTTTTTTGGTTGTTCAATTGGTAGTTTATCTACTAAAATATCACTCTTTTTAATGGTTGGAATATGAGCTATTAGTGGAGTAATTTTTTTATCATTATTAGTTGTTTCTTGTTTTATGTCTGTTTTTAAGAATAGGTTATTTGTAAAAATCTCTTCTGTTTTATTCTCTTCTTTAATATTAGTATTGTTGTTTATATAATTTGAAGTTTTATTCTCTTCAATATTTATAAAATCTTTTTTGTTGTTAGAATTTTCATCTGTTTCTGTCAGCTTTACGATAGGTTTATTAGTTATATCAAGATGTTTGTTATCTATATTATGAAAAAGAGATAAATACAATAGAAGTGTGATAGAAGCTGCAATAGGTACGATTTTATACCATATAATAAACTTGTTGTTTTTGCTTTTTGCATCTAATGAAGCCTCAATTTTTTGCCACATGTAAGCAGGAGGCATCTCTACCTCTGATTTCCCTGCTTTTGCATACCAATTTTCAAAATCATTTAACTTTGTCATATCGCAATGCTTTTAACCTCTTTACTAATATAATCCTTAAGCCATTGGCGCGCTCTTGATAAATTTGATTTGCTAGTTCCCACAGAAATACCCATCTCTTTAGCAATCTCATTATGTGAATAATTTTCTATTACATAAAGATTAAAAACCATTTTATATCTTTCTGGAAGTTGATCTATCCACTTTAGTATTTCACTATATTTTATATCTTCAAACTCGCTCTGTTCTTCATTTTCTTCGGTGGGCATAGGTGGTAAATGAGTTTCATCTTCCAAGTGGTATTTAGAGTTTTTTCTAAAATATTCGAGAATATTATTTACCATAATTCTTCGAATCCACCCTTCAAATGAACCTTTATGTTTAAATTGGTCTATATTTTCAAATATTTTGATAAATCCATCGTGCAAAAAATCTTCAGCATCGGTTCTGTTTTTTGCATATCTGAGGCATACAGCAAACATACGGGGAGCAAATTTTTCGTATAATACTCTTTGTGCTTCCCGCTTGCCTTCTACACATTCTTCTATAATTTTTTGTAATTCCAACTGTGTATATTTTTTAATATGCCTACAATTTATAGACCAATATAGAGTAAAGATGCAATTTATGTAAAAAGTTGCGTATAATTAAAAAAAATGTGATACTACAGAGAGTTTTATAGTGTTTAAAGTGTTATTAATCACTAATTATAAGTTTATTACTTGCTTAGACTTTGAAAAATTTATAATTAAGATTAAATTCGCCTTTTGTTTTAATAAATATGGGAATTAAGGGAATCTTTTCAAGATGGTTTATCCATTTTAATGTGTGGCGGATTAAGAACATATCTCACCACAATTTGCTTTTGATATTAGCAATTGTGGTAGGTCTCTTTAGTGGAATTGTTGCAGTCATACTTAAAAACTTAATACATTTTATACACACTTTCCTAACAAAAGGATTTACTCTTACTAATTGGAACTATCTTTTTCTTTTATACCCCATTGTTGGGATATTTATAACACTAATTTATGTTAGATATATTGTGAAAGATGATATTGGACATGGGATTACGAAGATTCTATATGCAATGTCGCGTCGAGATAGTAATATTAAAGCTCATAACACTTTCACTTCTGTTATTGGTAGTGCTTTCACCATAGGTTTTGGTGGGTCTGTTGGGGCTGAGGCACCTATTGCTTTGACTGGTGCAGCTATCGGCTC